>JAITQR010000368.1 GCA_031288815.1 Treponema sp. | reverse complement strand
ATCCGCGGTCTGTACGTGGGTGTGGGTTCCCGCCACCAGGCTTGCCCGGCCGTCCAGGTAATAGGCCAGGGCCTCTTTTTCGCGGGTGGATTCGGCGTGAAAATCAACTAAAACAATATCCCCCGGCCTTTTCAATATGCCGGGCAGATCCCCCTCGGGGGTAAACGCGGGGTGGGTCATGCTGGCGCCAGGGGACAGGGTGCCCATCACCGCGTCAAAGCACCGGAAAGGGCAATCAATGGCGGCCATATATTCCCGGCCCTGGAGGTTCACCACCAGCCAGGAAACCGGAGGAGCCTCCGGCTCCCCGCCCGGAGTTCCGGCCTTCTCCAGCCGCACCCAGCCCCGGCCCGGCGTACCGGCGGGGTAATTGCCGGGCCGCAGAACCCGTTTTTCCTCCGCCAGGACGGGCAGAAAATCCCGCTTTTCCCAGACATGGTTGCCGCTGGTTACCACATCCGCCCCGGCGGCGAGGATCCGATCCAGCGTAGCCTTGGTCAATCCAAACCCGTCGGCGGCGTTTTCCCCGTTTACCACCACAAAATCGGCGGCGCTTTCCCGGATCAGGCCGGGGAGCAGGGATTCCAGGGCCCGCAGCCCCGGTTCCCCCACTATATCGCCAATCATGAGGGCGTATACTGAGGACGGGGACTTGTTGTGCGGTGAAGGGGCAGAAGTTTCCTGATTCACAGCCTTGAGTGTAGTACATGGCCGGACTTTTGAAAATAGGGGAAATCAGGGCCGGCGCATATAAATCAATAAATACTAATTTCTTAACCGCAAAGGCGAAAAAGGATAAGAAATGAGGTATGTTAGCTTTCCTTCTTCGACTTATTTGACTTGGCGGTTCATTCTTCTTTTGTAATTGCCCGCATCCGGTTGTTTAGTCAAATCAACCTGCCAGTTTGTTTGGTTTGTGTCCGCAAACCTTCGGTTCGTCGTGGTTAAATTTTTCCCGGCCTTTTTATACGCGCTGGCCTTGTAGGGGAAATTCCCTTGTTTTGCTTTTTTGTTTTCCTTCAGCTATAATTTGATTTGAGGTAAAAACATTTGTTCGACGGGGAGTTCAATCGGCCCGCGGGCCGGCAATCGGAAGAAAGACGACGCGCCTGTACGGTGACGCGAAACTGCACCCAAAAACCGGCCCCGGCGGAAAAAATTTTGTGACCCCCCGATCAAGGGAGAATTAAAAATGAAAATTCGGATTGGTCTGGTTGGAAAATTGATTATCGGCATTGTGATTGGCGTTTTACTCGGGCTCTGGGCGCCGGAGGTGGTAAATCGCGCCGTTATTACCGCGTCGAGTCTCTTCAGCCTGTTTTTGAGGTTTGTTATCCCCCTGATGATCCTGGCCTTTGTTACGATGGGTATTGCGGATCTGACCCAGGGGGCGGGAAAGCTTCTGTGCATCACCGGGGGTATTGCCTACGGCTCATCCCTGGTGGCGGGAACCGTGGCCTTTTTAACGGCCATTAATCTGTTCCCCCGCTTTATGAACCCGTCCCTGCTTAACGCCATCGGCGATCCCGAAGCGGGCATGTTAGCCCCTTTTTTTACGATACCCCTGTCGCCGCTTATTGACGTAACCTCCGCGGTGGTGCTGGCCTTTATCCTGGGCCTCTGCATCAGTTCCATGCGGGGCAAAGAACTGCATGACGCGCTGTATAAGCCCATCAGTGAATTCGCCGTGATTATTAATACGGTCCTGCGTACCGTTATTATTCCCCTGCTGCCCTTGTATATCTGCGGCACCTTTGTGAACATGACCGTCAGCGGACAGACCTTTGTCATCCTCAACATACTCTGGAAGATATTCCTGACGGTGATCATCCTGCATCTTTCCTACCTTCTGGTACAGTTTCTGATAAGCGGCAGTATCAGCAAAAAAAACCCCTTTGTCCTCATAAAAAACCAGATCCCCGGCTATCTTTCGGCCGTGGGGACCCAGTCTTCGGCGGCAACCATCCCGGTTAATCTTAAATGCGCGGAGGCCGACGGGGTTTCCCGGGAGATACGGAATTTTGTCATTCCCCTCTGCGCCAATATTCACATGGCCGGTTCCATGATTACCATTACCTCCTGTGTTACCGCGACCCTGCTCATGTACAATATGCCCATACACGCGGGGATCATTGTGCCCTTTATTATGACCCTGGGCATCGCCATGGTTGCCTCTCCGGGAGCCCCCGGCGGATCGATTATGACGGCCCTGCCCTTTTTGCCCCTGGTGGGAATCGCCTCCGACGGGGCCATCGCGAGCCTTTTGATTGCCCTCTATATAACCCAGGACAGTTTTGGTACCGCCTGCAACGTATCGGGAGATAACGCGATCTCGGTGGTGATCGAAACCATCTATCAGCGGTTTATCAAAGACAAGAACGCGGCCCCCGGCGCAGGAGCGGATTAATATTCATGGTAAACATTTTTGATATTATCGGCCCGGTGATGATTGGTCCCTCAAGTTCCCATACCGCCGGGGCCCTGCGCATCGGCCGGGTGAGCTGGAAAATTTTGGGGGAGGATGTACATAAGGCGGATATTGGTCTGGCAGGTTCCTTTGCCCAGACCTACCGGGGCCACGGCACCGACCGGGCGATTGTCGCCGGTCTTTTGGGGATGCTCCCGGACGATGAACGGATCCGCGACAGTTTTGCCGTCGCCCAG
>JAITQR010000354.1 GCA_031288815.1 Treponema sp. | reverse complement strand
AGCCGGAGGGGCATATTCTCGTTTATCGTGGACTGGTGTTCTATGAGAACCACCAGGACACCGCCGACAATGAAGGAGATGTCGTTCATCCGGCCCTTGAAGAGCACGTCTTTGAGGGTGTTGATGAGGACGGGGGTTTCCGGGGGGAGGGGCGTTCCCGAGATGGCGCCGTAGAGTTCCCTGAGGGCATCGGGGTTGGTGAAAAGGCGGGAAAAGACGGTGTCTTTGTATTCACGGTTGGCGGTCATGGGGTTCCTTTTTTTTACCGTAAGGGATTCGGGGAGGGAATTCAAGGTTGGTAAACCCGCTCCGCGTCAAGCCGATCCCGATCTTTGCCGGAAAACCCAATGCCCCGGAGGGGAGCCGCGAATCTACGGCCCGGGGGCGGCTGTCCCGATATCCGCCGGCATGGGGATGTCATCGTAGCGGCCGGAATTGTTCCAGTAGGTCAGCCCCGGGTTTCCCGCGTCCCGTATTCCCTCCACTTCGAGGCGGACGTAGGCAGGGTTGTAGTACCGGCGGTCGTAGGAGACGTTCAGGTAGAAAGCCTGCACATAGGGCCGTACCAGAACCCGGCCCCTGCCCACCCGTGAGGTACGCTGGGTCCCCAGGAAGTAGATCCGGTAGGGCCGCTGTTCCGCGGGGCTCTGGGCGAGAAAGTCCTGCTCGAAATGGCTGGGGTAGTACATGGGACAGATAACGTCCACATAGCGGGAAAGCAGCTCCACCTCCTGGCCGGTACGGGCGCCGGTGCGGTACCAGCCGTTCGCCCCGTAAATATCGATGGAGAGAGGGGCGTCCAGCCGGGAACGGATGTGCCGCAGGAAAGATACGATGGCGCTTTCCATGTCCATACCCTGATCCCGCCAGCGGTACCGGGCGTTCCCCAGGTTGATCCCGTCGGTAGGAAAACGGATGTAGTCAAACTGGATTTCGTCAAAGCCCCGCTGGTGAAGTTCCCGGGCTATCCGGGCCACATAGTCCCAGACCACCTCCGAGTAGGGATCCACCCAGCGCTCGTCGTACCAGGTGCGCAGTATTTCGAATTCCGGATCGCTGGCGGGCAGGATCTCCCTTTCCACGGCGCTGTTCTTCTCCGCGGCCCGCTGTTCCGCCGTGGTTTTCTTGCGCCGCTGATCGTAATAGCCGGCCCAGGCTTTGTTTGTGGAACTGTCCCAGACGGCATATTTGCCTCCCTCTTTCCCGGCCAGCACCGGATCCTTGAACACCACGATCCGGGCGGTGGTATAAATGCCCCGGCTTTTCATATCCTTAAGGAAGGAGTCGATGTCCAGGGGACGGAAAACCCGGCCCTTTTCGGCGATGGCCGGGTCCCGGGGGGTAAAACGCAGGCGGCCGTAGTCATCCTTCATGTCGATGACCACCATATCAAGCCCCCGCTCGGTTATCACGTCAAGGTAAGGCCGCAGGGTATCGGAAGCCATGGCGTGGTTCACCGGCAGGTAGAGCCCGTCGTGGCCCGCGGGGCTCCGGTTTCCGGCGGTTCCCGAATCCGGCTTTTCGGGGCCTGAAAGGGGGCCGGCTTCATCCAGAAGCCAGAGTTCGTTCAGGGATATGGCGTCGCCGTTTCCCAGATAATCCTGGATAACCACGGAATTTGGTTTCAGATCCAGGTTTTCCGGAATCCCCCGGAGGATCTCCAGAATATCCGCCCGGTCCCAGCAGATGGGCCCCGGGCTTTTTCCCGCCTTAAGCGCCCCCTCCCCGTAGTTGAGTTCCGCCACCATTCCCTCCCTGATAAAGCGGAGCCCGGCGGGGCTGGGACTAAGGGAATCGGCCGTGCCAAAGGGAGCGTTGTCCGACCATTGGAGGAGAAATTCCTTGTTGGCCCAATCCAGCCGGTATATCCGGTGGCGGAAAGTTTGGGATATGTAGACTTCCTGAACGGCCCCCGGCGCGGAACCGATTACCGCGATATCCGCCACCTCGTCGGCGTTGCCGGTGGTTTCCAGGGTTTCCACGCCGCCGTTCATTTCGATCCACTTGGCCCCCGCCCGGCCGGGAATGAGGTAATGGATCCCGTAGATACTGTGGGAAAGGAACAGGACCATTTCCGCGGCGTCACCCCCGCCCTTTCCCGCCGCCCCGCCGTCTCCGGGCAGATACACGGCCGCCACCGCCTTTATCCCGTTGGTCCGGTAGGAAGGCATACCCAGGCTTTCCCAGGAGCGGCCCCCGTCGCGGGAAAGGTACACCGTGTCCTTGGTGGCGCAGGTCATGATCTCCGGATTGGCGGGGTTCACCTCAAGATCCTTTATCTCCTGTACCATGGGGACAAAAGACTTTATCCCCCCCTGGTACACTTTTATCGTTTTTACCGGAAGCCCCCCGCTGCGGTTTTCCCAGTTAAGGAGATCTTCCGAGACCAGAATCCCCTGGCCCGAAAGCAGGGCCCAGCCATCCCCGGCCTTGACAATTTTCCGTACCTCCCCGCCTTCCCAAAGCTTTTCCACCCGGCCGCTACGGTCAAGGCCAAAGAGACCCTGGTCGGCGCCGATGAGGAGGGGCCAGTTCGCCTGGGAAACCTGGCTCCAGTTAATTTCGTCAAGGGGTTCCAGGATGGCCTGAAGACACGGAGGCGCGGGCAGGGTAAGACAGAACTGGAAGACACAAAAGAGAAAGGCCGGTTTCCTGTTACGGAAGAATCGCGGCAAACCCATAGGTATACTTGTAATGAAAAAAGCCCGCCATGGGAAGGGCT
>JAITQR010000355.1 GCA_031288815.1 Treponema sp. | reverse complement strand
CCCACCGCCGCGAGCCCCCTTTTCCGGGATTTTATCGCCGCCGCGAAAAATGTCATGCGGGCGGGAAACCTTTAATGGTTGAGCTGGTTTCAAAGGTTGGCTGGTTTAAACGCGAACCGTTGTTTACGAACCCGCGCTTCGATGGCGGGTTCGGGGAGTAAAAAATCGCCTGTCAGACGATTTTTTGGTTTTTACGCGCGAAGTGCAATAAACTGTCTGGAGAGACCGGGCGGTAGTGAGGGAGTTTGATTTGACGGCCAGGCGGTATAATCACCAAGTATCCTCAAAGACGCGAGGAGGAGGAATTTGCCCGGTTGCCCCTCCTCGGTTCCCGCCGGTTTCCCTCCGTTTGTTTTTCGCCGTCCTCTTTCCCCTGTTTACCCTTCCGCCGTTCGCGGGCTGCTCTTTTGATTACGGGTCCGGCCTGTCCGGCGGGGAAGATACTCCGGATATCATAATGAACGATGTGGAATACCTGCGGGTTCGGGACGGAGACCCCCAGGTTCGCTTTAAGGCGGAACTGGCGGAACGCTACGAGGAAAGCCGGATCATGGAACTAAAAAAATTTTCTTTTGAGCAGTTTGAGCGCCACGGCGGGGGGGTAAACGCGGCAGGCAGCGCGGGGACGGCCCATGTGGAACTTGATTCGGGGGACATCGACCTTGCCGAGGGGGTCAGCATGGCGGTGGAATCCGAAGATATTGTTATTGAGACCAGCAAACTGGCCTGGAAAGACGAACAACGGGATCTTTTCGGGGACGCTTCCGGGGAGGTAAAGATAAACAGGGCCAACGGAACTTCTTTCTCCGGCTGGGGTTTCAGCGCCAACGCCCGCAGCCGTACCTGGGGTTTTTCCGGCGGCATCAGGGGGACTTACATCCACGATGACGAGGAAGAGGACGGCGCCGAATCCGACGGCGGGGAAACGGCGGACCCGGAGGACGGCGGATGATGAACACGCTGTTTCGTCCCCTCTTTGTTTTGATATTCCTCCGCTGCTGCGTCTTCCTGTCCGCCGCCGACACTTTCACCTTCCGGGCGGACAGCATGACCGGGAGCCGGGCCTCGGGGAAGGAGATCACCGTTCTTACGGGAAACGCCGAAGTGCGTTCCGACAACCTGCTCCTCCGGGCAAGCAGGATCGAAATCCAGGGAGATGACAACCAGTTTATCGACTGTACCGGCAGCGTCTGGGGCCGGGAAGAGGACAAGGATATCTACTTTCAGACCGATCGGCTCCGTTACGATCGGAAACTGAAGATCGCCAGGCTTGAAGGCAACTCCAGCCTGGAGGACAAGAAAAACGAACTGGTCGCCAGGGGGCGTTTTATTGAATACGATGACGAAGCGGAGGTGACGGTGTTTCAGATTTCCGTGCGGCTTTTTAAAGATGACATGGTATGCCGTTCGGAATACGCGGTGTATCGGCGAACAGAAAAACTGCTGGAACTTTCGGGTTTTCCGGTGGTGTACAAAAAAGACGACGAATTCCGGGCCGACCGTATCCGTGTGGACCTGGATACCGACGATGTTATCATGGAAGGAGCCGTGTCCGGCTCCATTAAGAACTGAGCATGCTCGATCGGGTTCCTTTCTCTTCTCATTTACTTGTAATAGCGGGTCTCCGTAAAAAGTTCGGCCGTAAGGAAGTGGTCCGGGGCGTAAATTTTTCCATGACCAATGGAGAGGTGGCCGGGCTCCTGGGCCCCAACGGCGCGGGGAAGACCACCATCTTTTACATGATCGTGGGTTTCTACCGTCCCAGTTCCGGGGTTGTTACCATGGACGGCCTGGACATTACCGCTAAACCCATGTTCCGCCGGGCCCGGCTGGGCATCGCCTATCTTCCCCAGGAAGCCTCGATTTTCCGCAAGCTTACGGTGGAGCAAAATATCCGGGCCATTCTGGAGAGCCGCAGGGATATTAACAAATCCCAGAAGAAGGAAAAGCTGGAATCGCTGCTTGACGAATTCGGCATAACCCGTATCCGGCGGCAATACGGCTTTACCCTTTCCGGCGGGGAACGGCGGCGCACCGAAATCGCCCGGGCCCTGGCCACGGAACCAAAATTCCTCCTCCTGGACGAACCGTTCGCGGGGATCGACCCCATCGCGGTAGACGACATAAAACAGATTATCCGCCGCCTCGCGAAAAAAGGCATCGGCATCCTCATCACCGACCACAATGTAAGGGACACCCTGGAGATAACCACCGAGGCGTTCATTATCGCCGACGGAACCATTGTCGCCCGGGGCGGCCGGGACGATATCCTTAACAACGAAATGGTGCGGAAAGTCTACCTGGGAGACGAATTCAAAATGTAGGGGAGTAAGGCCATTTGGCCGGTTCTTTGAAGGCCCGGGTGAAATTTACCGGGTCGGCGTACCCCAGCAGAGCGCTGACGTCGTAGACCTTATGCCGGGGATCCGCGAGCAAAACCGAAGTCCGGGACATTCTTTCTTCCGTCAAATACTTGCCATTTTCCGGTGGGTAAGATTTAGCGGCAATCCTTGATAACCAAATCCATTTCAGTTATTTTTTGTTGGTGAGGACATTCAAGGTTAGCTGGTTTTCCCGCTTTGCCATAAAAGAAGGTATTCAAGACGGCGAATTGCGGGATATAGTCAAAAATTTCAAAGATGCGGCTAAAATAGCCCTTTCCGCCACCGAAAAACAGCCGAGTAGTTTACATAATATGTCCTATTTGCTAGACTGCCTGTTATGATTTTTCCTTTGCAAGAATTAATCGAATACGATGATAACATGTATGAAATTACCGCCGCCGCTTCCCGCAGATCTTACCAGCTTTCCATGCTCAAAGACGTGGAAATTGAGGAAAACGACGGCAAAGTGGTCTCTCTGGCCGCCCGGCAGGTATTTACCAAAGAGGTCGAATTCCGTATTGAGGGTTAACCCCGTCTCCGCGGTTTCCCTCCGGCCGAAGCTTGAATTCTAAACCCATATCCCCCATTCCCGTCCTGGTTCTTTTCGGTCCCACCGCTTCCGGGAAAACGGGGATATTAAGCCGTCTCTTTGCCCCGGAGGGGGGGTCACGGAAGGGATCGATACGGGCCGAAGTTGTCTCGGCGGATTCCATGCAGGTCTACCGGGGCATGGATATCGGTACCGCTAAACCCTCGCCGGAAGAACGGGCCCGGATTCCCCACCACCTGATCGATATCCGCGACCCGGACGAGCGGTTTAACGCGGGAGACTTTGTCCATCTGGCTGACCGGTGCTGCGTCCAAATCGCGGCCCGGGGGGCCCTGCCGGTGGTGTCCGGGGGTACGGGCTTTTACCTGAAAAATTTCATCCTGGGACTTCCCGAAGCCCCCCCCTCCGATCCGGGGATCCGCGCGGCCTTGAAGGAAGAGCTGCGCTTTCGCGGCGCGGCGGCGCTGATGGAAGAACTCGTCCGGACCGATCCGGAAAGCGCGGGCCGGATACACGTCAACGACACGTACCGGCTTTTGCGGGCCCTGGAGGTTTTCCGTCTTACCGGGCGGCCTCTGAGTTCCTACACGGCCCCCGGCCTGGGATCGGCCAAAGGCGAGTCCGGCCGGGACGAGGCTCCCGGCAGGGGCGGGCGTTACCGTTTCCTCGTCATCGGCCTTGAGTGGAACCGGACGGAACTCTACCGCCGCCTCGGGGTGCGCAGCGCCGAATACTTTGGCTCCCGCCTCCCCGCCGAGCTTTCCCGCCTTCGACGAGAGGGTTACCGTCCCGGCGATCCGGGGCTCCGGGCTATCGGCTACCGGGAATTCTTTGTGGAG
>JAITQR010000040.1 GCA_031288815.1 Treponema sp. | reverse complement strand
GTAGGGTGGGACAGGGCGTCTTCCGCTTTCACCTTCCCCATTTCCTCGCGGCTGTAAGACCGGAAGGGCCCTCCCGACGCGGTTAGGAGTATTTCCGCCACCCTTTCCCTGTTATGGGCATGGAGAAGCTGAAAAATAGCCGTATGTTCCGAATCCACCGGGATGACGCGCCTTCCCTTTTCCCGGGCAAGATCCAGGATAAGAGGCCCCGCCATGACGATGCTTTCCTTGTTCGCCAGGGCAAGATCCGATCCCGCCTCCAGGGCCGCCGCCGAAGGCGCAAGCCCCGCCGCGCCCGCTATGCCGTTGACGGTGATATGGGCCCCGGCCCTTCCAATGGCTTCCAGAAGCTCCGCAGGATCATGGCCGGCCAGGGAGAGGGCCGCGCCGGGAAATTCCTCCCCCAGTTTCCGGAGGGAACCGGCGTTAGTCTTGGCGGAGAGAAGGACCACCTCGAAGTCCCGGGGATTGGCGCGGATCACATCCAGGGTGTTTCGTCCAATGGAACCGGTGGCCCCCAGGACGGCTATCCGCTTTTTCATTGGAAAAGTATCCGGTAACTCAGATAAAAAACCGGAGCCGCCAGGGCTATGGAGTCGATAGAATCAAGGACGCCACCTCTGCCGGGGATGAGGGTCCCCGAATCCTTTATACCGGAACTCCGTTTCAGGGCCGATTCAGCCAGATCCCCCAGGGAGGAGGCGCAACCCGACAAAAACCCCAGGAGGATTCCCGCAAAGGGGGAAGGGAAAAAACGGGAAACCAGGGCGTCCCCGATAAAAAATTCCGCCCCGGCCCCCACCAGGATCGACGCTCCTATTCCCCCGATAAAACCAGCCACGCTTTTGTTCGGGCTGGCCGCCACGATTCCCCGGTTTCCCTTGCCGAAAAGCATCCCCGCGGCCCAAGCCACCGAATCGCTGCCGAAAACCATGAGGAGGAACACAAGGATAACCAGGGAGGAACTGGTAAGCGTAGTCATCCGGATGAGCCAAATCAGGAAAAGACCCGGATATACCATCACCGAAAAACCTGATGCCGTATGGCGGGTGTAA
The DNA here is from genome assembly GCA_031288815.1 of Treponema sp. Next base: position 14,369 of record JAITQR010000040.1, on the reverse strand, counting down.
TCCTGTAATTCCGCCTCCGGGCTAAACACCCGGGAAAGGAGAACCCAGATCCCCCCAAGGATAAAGGCCGCGGAGGATGCCAGGCTGCTTATGTCCAGATTCCCCGGGATCGGGGAAAAACCGCTTACAATGGTCATTGTCAGGGGGGCCAGAATACCCAGAATAGCGGCCTCCACCTGGCGTTTTACGGGAATTACCCATGTCGTCGTCCCGGTATTGGGGCGGATCCGGCCGGGATGGTAAATAAGCTCCTCCCCGGCGGTTTTTGGGGATTTTGCGCGGGAAGCGGAACAAACTCCCAGGATCACGGAAAATTCAGCCGAACCAAGACCAATAAAAACAAGGATTACGATATTGAGGGCCAGGTGGTTCCGCTGAGGAAAGAACACTACCAGGGCAAGAACAAGAGGAACCGCGATAAAGAAAATGAGAAGCCGCTGAAAGATTTTTTTCATTTTTTTATACCCGCACTCCGCCGAAGCGGCGTTCCCGTTTTCCGTAACTTTGAAGCGCCAGGGCAAGATCGCTTTCCGTCCAGTCGGGCCAGAATTTATCGGAAACGTAATATTCCGCGTAAGCCCCTTCCCAGAGGAGAAAATTACTGGTTCTGAATTCCCCCGCCGTCCGGATGATAAGATCCGGATCCGGTACGTCCGGGTTGTCCAGGTATTGACGGATTTCCGCTTCCCTTAGCGGCCAGGCCCTCCCGGCGGCTTCGGCGGAAGGGCCGGAAGACTTTGCGTTCCAGGCCCGGTTTACCGCCCGGACAATCTCATCCCTGCCGCCGTAATTCAGGGCCAAAATAACCTGCGTACCGGTAAATTCCCGGGTATCTTCACAGGCGGCTTCAATATCCCGGCGGACATCCGGGGGGAGCCCTTCCCTGTCGCCGGCATGGCGGATACGGATACGGTTTTCCCGGTAAAAATCAAGTTCCCCCCGGAGGTACCGTTTTACCAGCCCCATGATAAAGCCCACTTCCTCCGCCGTTCTTTTCCAGTTTTCCGTGGAAAAAGTATACAGGGTTAAGTAGGATATCCCCATGTCGCTGGCGGCCTTTACCACCCGTTTGGCGGCTTTAAGGCCCTCCAGATGGCCCTGGGTCCGGACCATGCCCCGGCCCTTGGCCCAGCGGCCGTTTCCATCCATGATAATTCCCACGTGGGCGGGACCAGCGGCTCTTTCCGTATTCAATTATCCATGATCTCTTTTTCTTTTTCCTCCAGAACCTGGTTTACCCTGCCTATATAGTCGTCCGTCAGTTTCTGGAGTTCCTCGGAGTACTTGCTTTCCTCGTCTTCGGTTACCCCGCCGTCTTTGAGGAGCTTTTTCAGCTCCTCGTTACCGTCCCTGCGGATATTCCGCACCGCCACCCGGCTCTGTTCGGCCTGGTTCTTGGCGAGCTTTACCAGTTCCTTCCGGCGTTCCTCCGTCAGGGGAGGGACGCTGATCCGGATCACCTTGCCGTCGTTGCTGGGGTTAAGGGAAAGCTCCGAGGAACGGATAGCCTTTTCAATTTCCCCGATTAAGTTCTTATCCCAAGGCTGGATAACAATGAGCCGGGCCTCGGGAATGGAGATATTGGCTACCTGGTTGAGAGGGGACTTTTCCCCGTAATAATCCACCCGGATCTTATCAAAGAGGGACGCCGAGGCGCGGCCGGTCCGGAGGCCGGCGAAAGAATCCTTTAGGCTTTGAACGGTTTTTTTCATCCGCTCTTCGGCGGAAGAAATAGCGTCATTCATCTTACTGTCCTACTTTAAAGTAAACATACTCGTTTACCTTTATGTTTGCCCCGATTTTTTTGCCCCATTCCTCCAGGGCCTTGGAAACGCCGATCTTTTCATCTTTAACGTAACCCTGTTCCAAAAGGCAAATCTCCGAGAGCAGCTTGTTCAGTTTACCATTTAGGATACCGTTAAACTGCTCGGGCTTCGACTCTTTAAGCTTGGCGAATTTTTCATCCCCTTCCATCTGGGCGCGGAAAATATCCTCCTGCTCCTTGACGTAAGCCGGATCAAGCTTTTCCCGGCTCAAAGCCAGGGGATTGAAGGCGGCGATGTGAAGGGCAAGGGTAAAGGCGAAATCCTTCGCCTCCTGGCCGTTAAAAGCATCAGGTTTATCGGCGCCGAATTTTACTACCACGCCGATGTTCCCGTCCCCGTGGATATACTGGGTAAGGTACTCGCCGGGTCCGGCCGTCACGATTTTAAGCCGTTTCAGACTCATGTTTTCCCGGATCTTGGTGGCCAGGTCTGTCACCAGGGAGGAAAGCTCCTCGTTGGGTTCGGTATAGCCTTTTTCCAAAGCCAGTTCGGCAATGGTTCCCCCCAGGGCAATAAAATCCGGGTTCCGGGCCACAAAATCGGTTTCCGAGGTAAGCTCCAGCACCGCGGCGGCGGAACCGTCGTCCTTTATTTTGGTGAACACCTTGCCTTCGTTGGTGGCCCGGCCGGAACGTTTCTCCAGGGCCGCCAGGCCCTTTTCCTTGAGAAGCTTTTCCGCGGCCGCCATATCGCCGTTGGTGGAAACCAGCGCGTTCTTACATTCCATCATACCGGCCCCGGTTTTTTCCCGAAGCCGCTTTACTTCTTCTGCGGTAACAGCCATAGTGTCGTAACTCCTTCTTCCCTATTCTTCCTCGTAAACCTTGTCCACATTTACCGGCAGATCGTCTTCTTCGTCGGTTTCCGCGCTTTCATGAACGGCCGCGTCGGTTTCCCCGGTGAAGGACTTAATATCGACCTCCCGATCCTCTTCCTTGATGGAGACATCGGTCATGATGTCTTCCATGTTTTCATCCTCATCCCCCAGAGTTTCGATGATCTTCAGTCCCACTTCGTTATCCGCCTCCACCACCGCGTTGGCGATAATCTGGGTAAAAAGGGTGATTGCCCTGATAGCGTCGTCATTGCCCGGAATGGGATAGTCGATACCCTCCGGGTTACAGTTGGTATCCACCACCGCGACAATGGGAATGCCCATGCGTTTGGCCTCGGTTACGGCGATAGCCTCCTTGCGGGTGTCGATGATGAAAAGGATGCCCGGGAGATCCTTCATCTCCTTGATACCCCCCAGGTTCTTCTGGAGTTTTGTCTGCTCTTTGCCCAGGGAGGCGATTTCCTTCTTGGTCAGATTCTCGAAAGTGCCGTCCACCTCCATCTTTTCCAGTTTTTTAAGACGGAGCAGGGATTTTTTGATTGTAACAAAATTGGTAAGCATGCCGCCCAGCCAGCGGTTGTTCACGTAGAACATGCCGCATCGTTCCGCTTCCTTCTGAATCGCCTGCTGGGCCTGTTTCTTGGTACCCACAAACAGTACGGATTTACCTGAAGCCACGGTCTTGCGCACCGCCTCGTAGGCGTCTTTAATCGACTGGATAGTCTTTTGCAGATCGATAATATGAATTCCATTCCGCTCGGCGAAGATGTATTTCTTCATCCGGGGATCCCAGCGTTTTACCTGATGGCCGAAATGTACGCCCGATTCGAGCAGACTTTTCATGGTAACAACCGCCAAAACAACCTCCTCCCGGGACTTTCGCGCGTCAAAGTCCCACGGTAAGAGCGCGCGTCCCTAAGCCGGGGCTCTCTTACCAGCCTTCCCTATATCTCATTGCCCGCCAGGGGGCAACGGAAAATAAAGCTACTCCCCGAAAGGGTAGCCGTTTGTCCTCAGCATGACATAAAATTCACGCATTGGCAAGCCTACTATGGCGCTGTAGGACCCGTTTATGGCGGATACGAAGCAGCTTGCCAGCCCCTGTATCCGGTAAGAACCGGCGACCCCCTGCCATTCCCCGGTGTCAAGGTACCAGTCGATTTCGTTTTCCGTAAGGGGGGAGAAGCTTACGGAACTTTCGACCAGACGGCAGTCGATGAGCTCACTCCTGTCGCAGTAAAGGGCTACCGCGGTAAGCACCTGGTGTTCCCCTCCCTGGAGCCGCCTGAGCATGCGCTGGGCGTCTTCCCGGTCCTGAGGCTTGCCGTATATCTCTCCCTGGACGGCGATAACCGTATCGGCCCCGCATATCCAGGGAGGACTGCTGCCCTTCATCAGTTCGATTATCTTTTTCACCTTGCGAACCGCCATAGTCTCGGCCAGTTTTCCGGGATCCCGGATATCGCCCGGTGATTCGTCGATGAGGGGAGGCATAATGCTGAAAGGCAGACCGAGGATCCTAAAGTATTCCTGTCTTCGTAAAGATCCGGATGCTAAAATAATAGGTTCCATAGCTTACTCCAGTATACCGGGAATATTCCCTCTTCGCCAATATCGCGTATTAGCCCCGGCTTCGTGTTTACAAAGGGGACGCGCCGGAAACCCCGCTTCCAAAGGACCTGTTCTTACCGGATATTGAAGGTCCGAAAGCTGTAACCGGCGCTCAGGGAGACGGCCACATGGCGGAAAGTCTTGTAATCCGCGTTCCCCTCAGCGATTTTATCACTGAACGAGGCTTCTACCCTCAGATTCATGTTAAAGCCCCGGGAATTCCCGTCCTTTTCCGCCCAGTCATAGCCGATATCAAAGAACCCGCCCAAAAAGGGGTTCGCCTTGAAACCGGCGTCGGCGAAAGTTGAATGAACATCGCTTTGCTTTATATCCCCTGAAAATTTGGCGGCCAGGGGAATATAGCCGGCAAGCCCCGCGCCCAAGCTCAGCGCCCGGATATGGGCGCGGACCCCGGCGGGTATCACAAAATAATAGGTGTCGTAAGTAAACCGCTCGGTATAAGAATCTTCCTCGTTGGCTTGCACATAGTAGGTGAAATTGTACTGGTTATGGACCCCCTCAAGACCGAGGCCGGCGCCCAGGGAAAGAAAGTTAGTCAGGCGGTAATAGGCGGACAGGCGGAGGCCCCAGCAGAGCCCGAGGCTGACATAGTCGCCATCCTCTTTTCCGGCGGGATAATCGGTGTTCCGCTGTATCGTGGGGATTTCGAAACCCGCCTGTATTTCCGGGTTAAGGACCAGATCCCCCGGCGTGTAGGCGAAAAGCGGAAAGACCAGGAAGGCGGTTGAAAAGACGGTTAACAAGTACTTTTTACCCACGACTTGTGGCTTTATCCTAATTATGAACGAATGTCAAGCGTGACTGGAGGGAAGCCGCAGCCTGAAGAGGGAGCCTTCCCCGGCGTGGCTTTCCACTTCCACCGTCCCCCCGTGGATCAGGGCTATGTGCCGGACAATGGCAAGCCCCAGGCCCGTTCCTCCCGGATCCTGACTCCGGCTCCTGTCGACCCGGTAGAAGCGCTCAAAAATACGATCCAGGTGTTCCGCGGGGATGCCTATGCCTGTGTCTTTTACCGAAATCACCAGTTCCCCCTCTCCCTCCTCCGCCTCAAGAGATACCTGGGAGGAGGGAGGGGAGTATTTCACCGCGTTGTCCAGAAGGTTCACCAGGGCCTGCACGATAAGGACCGGGTAGAGCTTCGCCGAAAGGCCCCGGGGACAGCGGGCCTGGATGAGTGTCTTTTTTTCCTCCGCCTGACGCCGGACGGAATCGAGGGCTTCCTCGAAGATCTGTTCCAGATCCGTTTCTTCCATGGCCGGGCGGAAGATCCTTTCGTCTTCAAGGCTTACCAGGCTCAACAGATCGTTGGTGAGCTTTTCCATGGCCAGGGCGTTTTTTTCTATGATTTTTATGACCCGGTAAAGTTGTTTCTCATCGTTTAGGGGCGAATCCAGGAGGGTTTCCGTGAAACCTTTGATAACCTGAATGGGGGTACGGAGTTCGTGGGATACATTCGCCGCGAAATCCTTGCGAACCTGTTCCAGTTTATGCAGCCTGGTGACATCGCCCAGAACCATTACCACCCCCCGGCCCCCGGCGGGGAGCTTCCCCTCCGGCTGGGCCAGGGACGAGGCAAAGACACGGAAACGGCGCTGAACCGCGGCGGTATGACACTGGATCTCCAGCTCTTCGGGCGTGTCTCCGGCGAGCACGCCTTTCGCGGCCTCCTCCAGTTCCGTCGAGCGGGTGGCTTCCAGGAGGGAAAGGGAACCGATATCTACCCTTTCGTCTATACCAAAGAGAATCCTGGCCTGCCTGTTTACCATGTGGAGCGTAAGCCTTTCGTCCATAGCGAATACCGCCTCCGACATGCCGTTGAGGATCGCCTCAAGGCGCCTGCCCTGGGCCCGGGCCGCTTCTATCCGGGAGCTTAATTCGGCGGCCATGGATTTGAGGGCTTTTTCCAGGGTAACAAATTCGCCGGTATCCGAAATGAGCCGGGGGGAGCTTATTGTCCGGTGAAAGGTGTCCGGCGAATGGACCGATTGGGTTATCTCCACCAGGCGGGCAAAGGAGCCGGAAAGGGATCGGGAAAAAAGGTAAAGCCCCCCCAGGGCGGCAAGAAACAGGAGACCCCCCACGAAAAGAAAGGGCAGGGCGGCCCCGGATATGCGCCGCCTGAAATTCGGTACTTCCATGGAGAGGCGGAAAACCCCCAGTACCCGGTCTTCGCCGGCGGGGTCGTAAACCGGCAGGGCGGCGTAAAGCAGTTCCTGGCCGAGGCTCGCGGAACTCCTGCGGGCGCTTCCCTCGGAGCCGGCGAGGGCGGCTTTCACTTCGGGCCTGTCCCCGTGGTTTTCAAATTCCCCTTCCCCTCGGGGCAGGCGGGAATCGGCCAGAACCGCGCCGTCTCTTCCGATCAGGGTGAGGCGGTAGGGGTCGGGAACTTCCACCGTCCGCCGGAGGGAAGGGGCTGTTTCAGGGTCCCCAAAAAAACCGCGCAGGGAGTCTTCCGGAAAGGCCGAAAAGAAAAGCCGGGCCGCGTGGAGGACGTTCCGGCTGTTGGTTTCATAGTAGAGGGAATCCATAAAAAGAAGCACGGAGATCATGAGCGGCAGGGAAAGCCCCAGGGCGCTTAAAGCCAGAATTAAAAGACTTTTTTGGAAAACGGTTTTCACGAGACCCTGAAGCGGTAGCCGACGCCTCGGATGGTTTCGATCATCTCCCCCGCCTCCCCCAATTTTTTCCTAAGCGCGAGGATCTGCACGTCTACCGATCGGTCGGTGGCGGGGTAATCGGGACCGTGGACGGCGGCGATGATCTGGTTCCGGGAAAAAACAATATCCTGGTGGGAAATAAAGTGCAGGAGCATGGCGAATTCGGTAACCGAGAGATCCAGGGCCTCGCCTTCCCTGGTCGCTTCGTGCCGCAGAACGTCTATCTTGATTTTCCCCGCCTGCCAGAAATTTTTATCCTTGTCCCCGGTTTCCTCAAGGCGCCGCAGAGCCGCCCGTATCCGGGCGATGAGTACCCGGGGGCTGTAGGGCTTTACCACATAGTCGTCGGCCCCCAGTTCCAGGCCGGTGATAATGTCCGGCTCCTCCCCCTTGGCGGTGGCGAGAATTACCGGGATGATTTTGAACCTCCTGTCCCCCTTGATCTTCTTCAGGGCCTTGAGGCCGTCCATGCCGGGAAGCATGATGTCAAGAATTATACAGTCGGCGCCGTGTTTCTCCAGGAGTTCCACGCCTTCTTCCCCGGTTCTCGCCTGATAGAGCTTCCATCCTTCCCCCGCGAAAGCCAGGGAGAGCATTTCCTGAATTTCCGGATCATCTTCGACGATCAGTATGGACGCTTTATTCATTGAGCTCTTCGTGCCTGCTTTCACTCATATAAATTATGGCCTCGCAGATATTGGTAATATGATCCCCCAGGCGTTCAAGGTTCCCCGATGTAAGGAGAAAGCGAAGGGCCTTTTTCAGCAGTTCCGGGTGTTTCTTCATGAGTTTCAGCATCTCCTTGGAAAGCTTTTTATGTTCCTCGTCTATGATGTCGTCCATGGCGGCGGTTTTCCGCGCCGCTTCCGCGTCCTGTTTCAGGTAGGCGGATATGGAGGCCTCGATCATCTCCTGGCCGGTTTTTACCATACGCTCCAGGCGTTCCATGGCGCGGAACGATGTTTTTCCCGAAAGCTTTATGGCCGTCTTCGCTAAATGTACCGCATAATCACCGGCCCGTTCAAGGTTCGCCGTAATTTTCATGATGATAAAAATTTCCCGCAGATCCCTGGCTACCGGCTGCTGGGTGGCGATGAGCACAACTGTTTCATCGTCAATTTTCAACTGCATCGCGTTAACCGCCTCATCGGCTTCCCAGACGGCCCTTGCCAGTTCCTTGTCGTTGTTCTGAAAGGCCGTCAGGGCTTTTCCGAGCCCTTCCTCAACCAGGGAAGCCATGGCCAGAATATCGTGGCGCACCCGATCCATTTCTTCCGAAAAAAGCGCCCGTCTGTTTTCCATAAAGATCAGCCAAACCTCCCTGAAATATAATCGTCGGTTCTCTTGTCCCGGGGATTGGTAAAAAGCGTTTTGGTGTCGCCCCATTCGATAATTTCCCCCAAAAGAAAAAAGGCGGTTTTGTCGCTTACCCGCGCCGCCTGATGCATGGCGTGAGTCACGATAATAATACTGTAGTCCTTTTTGAGTTCCCCGATTAGTTCCTCTATTTTCCCCGTGGCGATAGGATCAAGGGCGCTGGTGGGTTCGTCCATTAAAATCACCTCCGGCTCCATGGCGATGCTCCGGGCTATGCAGAGCCGCTGCTGCTGGCCCCCCGAAAGGCTCATGGCCGGTTTTTTAAGCCGGTCTTTTACCTCCTCCCAGAGAGCCGCTTTGGTGAGAGATACTTCGACCAGCTCCTCAAGCTTTCTCCTGTTCCGCAGCCCCTGCATCCTCCTGCCGTAAGCCACGTTGTCAAAAATGTTCATGTTAAAAGGGTTCGGCTTCTGAAACACCATGCCCACCCTGGTCCGCAGTTCCGTTACGTCAATGCCGCCGTAGATGTCATCCCCGTCAAGCAGCACTATTCCCCTGACGCGGCAGGAAGGGATAAGATCGTTCATGCGGTTAAGTATCCTGATGAAGCTTGACTTTCCGCAGCCCGAAGGGCCGATGAGGGAAGACACTTCCCGCGGGGCAAGGGAAAAGTTGATCTTTTTCAGGGCCTGAAAATCGCCGTAAAAGAGATCCAGGTCTTTGACTTCAATTTTATATTCCTCCCCGGCAACAGCATCCCCCCGGTTTTCTTCCGGTTTCATTGGCTTCCTCCAATCCTTTTTTTAAACAGCCAGGTGACGATCTTTGTCGCCGAGTTGATCAAAAGCACCAGCAGAATGAGTACCGCCGCGGAGGCGAAGGCGGCGCCGAAATCGCCGGGATCTATCGCCTCTTTGGTCAGGTAGTAAAGGTGTATGGTCAGGGTACGGCCGGATTCAAAAATCGATCTGGGCAGGTTCCGGCTTATTCCCACGGTAAGCAATACCGGCGCGGATTCCCCAACCACCCTGCCTATGGCGAGGATCGCCGAGGTAAGGATTCCCGGCAGGGCCGGAGGGATAACCACAAAAAAAATGGTCTGGAATTTCGTCGCCCCCAGGGAGAGGCTTCCTTCCCGGAAAGAATCGGGAATGGTTTTAAGGGATTCCTCCACGGTTCGTATGATCACCGGCAGGATCATGATGCTCAGGGTAAAGGCCCCGGCTATGATGGACTGGCCGAGTTTAAAAATCCGGCAGAACATTAAAAGGCCGAAAAGGCCGTAAATGATCGAGGGTATGCCCGCCAAAGTTTCAATAGCCAAACGGAGCAGGCGGGTTACGGGGGTGTTACCCGCGTATTCGTTGAGGAAAATCGCGGTCATTATCCCCACCGGCAGCGCGGTTATAAGGGAAACCAGAACCAGGTAAAAGGTGGTGAGGGCCATGGGGAAAACACCGCCTTTTTCGGCGGGGCTAAAAATAAAGGAGAAATTGAGGAACCCGGCGGACTGGACAAGGACATAGGCAAGGATGAAAAAAAGTATAAACGCCGTACTTGCCAGGCCGGCCGCCATGATCCCGTAAAGGAAGCGGTCGCGGATCTTTCTGGTTTTGATCACCCTTCCTCCCTTTCCTGAGCTGCCGCCGGGCCGGAAGCCTGGCTTGAAGCCGGCGTTAAAGCCGTGACCGTTTCGGTGCCCGACCGGGTATACCGGAGAATAAGGCTGTTCAGAATCAGGATGAAGACGAACAGCACTACGCCGATAGAAAACAGTATTTCGCTGTGCCGGCCCTCGGCGTATCCCATTTCGAGGGCTATGGTGGCGGTAAGGGTACGCACGCTGTCCGTAAGGCCCCGGATAAGCTGGGGGGAATTCCCCGCCACAAGGATGACGGCCATGGTTTCCCCCACGGCGCGGGAGATTCCCAGGATAAGCCCGGCCAATACCCCCGAGCGGGCGTGGGGCAGAACCACCGCCCAGGCTGTCTGCATTTTGCTTGCCCCCAGGGAAAGGCTCGCTTCCCGTATGGAATCGGGTACGGCCCGGAGGGATGTTTCCGCTATGGTGATAACCGTGGGCAGTATCATTACCCCCAGAACCAGGGCCGCCGCGAGAAGGCCGTTTCCCGAAGGGACGCGGAATATTTTTTTAACCCAGGGAACGATAACCATAAGGCCAAAAAACCCATAGACCACCGAGGGAATGCCCGCCAGCAGCTCTATACCGCTTCTGATGAGGAACGCCGTCTTTTGCGGGACAAATTCCGCGAGGAAAACCCCCGAGAATAGCGCCAGGGGAAGCCCCAAAATGATGGCCGCGAAACTTACGAGGATGGTTCCGGCTATCATGGGAAGGATGCCGTACACCTTGTTGTAAGCCGGTCTCCATTCAAGACCGGTGATAAAAGCAAAAAAACCGTAGGGTTTTTCAGGCAGTAATATATGCACCTTTGCCGACGAGCCGGGCAGAGGCCCCGGATAGCTTACCGTGTAGGTGTACGCCTGGGGGTACGTAATTTCTCCCCCCTCGCTTTGAATAAAATCGATACTCTTTTGTGGATCTTTTTCGCCCTTGTTTACACCGATTTCCAAAACCCGCGGGGATTCCCCGCCGGAAAAATGTATGGATATAAGGCCGGTATCCGGGGGGATATGGATAAAGGTTGTGTGGTTCCGGTAGACAATGCCGTTAACCTTTATCTCTTCGATTCTTTCCGGGACGATCCGTATCCCCGGGGCGGTGGAAAAAATAAAAGGCCCCACACCCTGAAGAAAGACGAAGAGCAGGATGGAGGCCAGGGCAAGCACTGAACTGAGGGACATGAACCGGAAGAGAGCGGCAAAAAAAACATCAAACCAGCGGCGGTCAAACATCATTCTCCCCCTCTCCCTTTTTTACTTTTTTACTTAACGGAAATCCAGCTTGTTTTAACGATAGCCTGTCCCGGCTCCGTTAAAATCCAGTCAAGAAATGCCTTGGTTTCGCTGTTCAGTGTCTTGCCTTTTTTGGTGAGGAGGAGGAAGGGACGGGCGATTTTGTAACTGCCGTTTACCACATTGGCGGTAGTGGCGGTGACTCCGCCGACACTCAGGGGTTTAACCGAGTTGTCCACCGATCCCAGGGAAATGTAACCGATAGCGTCGGCGTTGCGGGAAATTTCCGCTTTTACCGCGCCGGTTCCGTCGAATTCGATAGCGCCCATTACCAGTTTATCCTGGAACTTGACAATTTCCTCAAAAGCGCCCCTGGTTCCCGATCCCGGTTCCCGTGAAACCACGGCGATTTTGCCGGATCTGCCTCCAGCCTGGCTCCAGTCGGTAAGCGCGCCGGTATAAATATCCCGGATCTGTTCGATGCTGAGACCGGAAACAGGGTTGTTTGCATTGACGATCACCGCGATACCGTCAATGGCGATAAGATGCTCGTCGATGCCGGTTCCTATCTCCGCGGGGCTCAATTCCCGGCTGGACATCCCGATTTCGGCGGTTTCAGCCGGAACCGCCTTAATCCCGTCGCCGGACCCGGTGGCGCTGATGTTAAACTTGACATTGCTCCGTACCTTGGCATAATCGGCGGTCAGGAGTTCCATCAGGGGGCTTACCGAAGTAGAACCGGCTACAGTTACGGTATAGGGAGCCGGCGCGGAACTCTGGACGGCCGCTACGGACTGGCTTCCGCCGCTTGCTTTTTGTTCTTTTGTTCCCCCCGGAAAAACGGAAACCAGGGATACAACCGTCAGCAGAAAGATGATGGAAAGCTTTTTCATAACCACTCCTTGGGTATTAAGTTGGCTTTACTGTAAGGGGCCCCGGTTAGGGACTCGTGAGGAGTTGGTTAAAATTTGATTAAAAACCGAGGCGCCGTTTTAAAATCCGGCCCGGTATTTCGAAACGGCCCCAGGCTTTTAAGCGTCCCGGCAGGCCTCTTGCAAAATGTTGATTTTTACGGTTATAAAGTAAGAAGCGGGAGCGGCTTTCCCAAAACCAACCGGGTTTTGGGAAAATTTTAAGGATCTGGATAGTGGCAAAACGGCCTTTTTATCATGACGGGCTTTTCTTTTCCTGTACCCGTTGTTCCGCTTGTTGCCGGTACGAGAGCGGGTACGTGTTCCTTTCCGAAAGGGATCTGGATCTCCTGGCGGCGGAACAAAAAATGCCCCGGCGGGATTTTATAAAGACCTATTGCCGCTGGGTTCGTCCGGACGGCGGGAAAGAATATCTTTCGCTAAAAGAGAAAGCCGGCTACGATTGCGTTTTCTGGAACGATGGCTGCGTGGTTTACCGGAGCCGGCCTTTGCAGTGCCGGAATTTTCCCTTCTGGGATTCGGTCCTGTCCTCCCGGGGCTCCTGGGATGCCGCCAAAGCGGCTTGTCCGGGTATGGGAAAGGGAAAATTCCACAGTTTGGCTCAGATTGAGGCGTGTCTTAAAACCCGGTTGGCTGAACCGGTAATCATAAGAGATAAGACGCTGCCGGGGGTTTAGATGCGTATCCGTTTTTGGGGGGTCAGGGGTTCCCTGCCCGCGCCGCCGTCGCCGGCTCAAATCAAAAGCAAGATCTCCGCCATCCTGGAACGGCTTACCCCGGAAGACATTGCCAGCGCGGACAGCCGGGAACGTTTTCTTTCCGAGCTTCCCCCCTGGCTCTTCGGCACGGTAGGAGGGAATACCCCCTGCGTAACGGTAAACCAGGACAATTCCCCGGATATCTTTATATTCGACGCGGGTTCGGGAATTCGTGAAATGGGGATAGCCCTGGCCAGGGAAACACCCAAGCCTTCCCGGTACCATCTGTTTTTTTCCCACTTTCACTGGGATCACCTGCAGGGATTACCCTTTTTCGGCCCCGCTTACGATGCCACCGTGGCTATCGATTTTTATTCCCCCAATCGGGAACTGGAGAATTTTCTCCAGGGACAAATGCGGGCTCCCTATTTCCCGGTAGGCATGGATACCATGGGCGCCAAAAAGACCTTTCACACTTTGAGCGGTAAAATTACCCTTCTGGGGATGGATATTTCCTGTAAAAAGGTAAACCACCCGGGGGGATGTTACTGCTACCGGGTGGACGACGGTAAACACCGGTTCATCTATTCCACCGATACCGAGCTTTCCCCCATGGATTTTGAAAAAACCGAGGAAAACGCCGCTTTTTTTACCGGCGCCGATCTCCTGGTAATAGATTGCCAGTATACCCTGGGGGAGGCCATAGAAAAGTACAACTGGGGGCACAGCGCTTTTAGCCTGGCGGTGGATTTCGCCGCCAATTGGGGGATCAGGCAGATGGTGCTTTTCCACCACGATCCCTCTTACAACGATCGGAAGCTCTTCAATATCCTCCAGTCCGCCCGCTGGTATACCGAGCGGATGAACATCAAAAATGTGGAATTGACCCTTGCCGTGGAAGGCATGGAGATCCTGCTGTAAGAGTATGTCTCCCCTGGCGCGGCGTATAGTGAAATTTTTGAGTCTTTTTATCTGCTTCTCTCTCCTGGTCTTTGCCCTGGCCGCGGGGGTTCTTGTTTACGTCAATTCACCCCCCCGTACCGGGCCGCGGGAAGGGGAGGGCCTCCGGCTGGAAGAGGACGGCTCGGTGCTGCTGGAGGTAAGGAAGGGGGAAAGCGCCTGGTCGGTGGGAAAACGGCTGGAAGAATCGGGGCTCATCAGAACCCGTTATTTCTGGCGCCTCCTTTCCCATTTCGAGAAAGAATACATCAAGAGCGGTTCCTACCGGCTGGAAATCCCCGCCAGCCAGATGAGCATTCATGCCCTGCTGGTTCAGGGCCGGCAGATGCTGGTACGGGTAACGGTTCCCGAAGGGATCACCCTGAAAAAAGCCGCCCGGATCTTCGGGGAAGCGGGTATCTGCGGGGAGGAAGATTTTTTGCTGGCCGCCGCGGACAGGGGGATCCGGAATCAGTACCGGATTCCGGGAGAAACCATGGAAGGCTACCTTTTCCCCGACACTTACCTGTTTCCCCAGGATTATCCGGCGGGCCGGGTAATCCGGACCATGGCGGATAATTTCTTCCTCCGCTTGGCCGCGTTGTCCGGCCCGGGAGGCCCCCCGGCCGAGCTGCCGGCGGTGGAGCTTTACAAGG
>JAITQR010000288.1 GCA_031288815.1 Treponema sp. | reverse complement strand
GCCCCGTTGTTGTCCACCAGAACCACCGGGCAGCCGGTAAGGGTCTCCGCCAATTCCCCGGGGTTGGCGATGGTGGCGGAACAGAGGATGAACCGGGGCCGGGAACCGTAAAAGGCGGCTATCCGGCGGAGCCGGCGGATAACTTCCGCCACATGGCTCCCCAACACCCCCCGGTAGGCGTGGGTCTCGTCTATCACCACGTATTTGAGGCTGGCGAAGAATTTGATCCACCGGGGATGGTTGGGAAGGATCCCCGCGTGGAGCATGTCAGGATTACTGATGATGATCCGTCCCGTGTCCCTGGCGGCCACCCGGAGGCTCTCCGGGGTGTCGCCGTCGTAGGTGGAAACCTTAACCGGAAGAGCGCCGGCTTCCACCAGTTCCCCCAATTCCGACTGTTGATCCTGGGACAGTGCTTTGGTGGGGAAAAGGTAGAGGCAGCGGGCCTTTTCGTCTTTCAAGAGAGCCTGGAGACAGGGAAGGTTGTAGCAGAGGGTCTTTCCCGAGGCGGTAGGGGTCACTACCGCCACGTTTTTGCCCTGGCGCGCCTGTTCCCAGACCTCGGCCTGATGGGTATATATCCGGTCTATGCCCCTGTTTCGCAGCGCCGAGGCTATCCGCCCGTCCAGATCCGGGGGAAAGGGGACAAAACGGCCTTCCTGGGCCGGGAGAACCCGTATTTCCGCGATACCGGGGGCAAATTCGGGGCTTTTCAGGATAGATTCCAGGGCTTCGCGCTGTTCCATAACAGGATTATTTTATCGGTAAGGAAGATTAAACGTAAAGTAAGTATCGACAGGGGAAAAATTCCGCTTTATACTTAAAAGAGTTCAAAAATCAACCGGTTTTTGAAATTAGTCCATATAAACCAAAAAAAGAAGGAGGCCAGAGATGTCCGGAGTATTATCCATAGTGCTAGGCGGAGGCAAGGGAACCCGTTTATTTCCTCTGACCCAGGCAAGGGCAAAGCCGGCTGTTCCCTTTGGGGGAAAATACCGGCTGGTGGATATTCCTATCTCAAACTGCATCAACGCCGGCCTCCGGCAGATTTATATCTTAACCCAGTTTAATTCGGCATCTTTGCATCTTCATTTGGCCCAGACCTACGTATTCGACTCCTTCACCAACGGCTTTGTGGAAATCCTCGCGGCGGAGCAGACCTTTGAACATTCCGGCTGGTTCGAGGGGACCGCCGACGCGGTACGGAAGAATTTCCTCCATTTCCGCACCCAGAACCCGTCCTACTACCTGATCCTCTCGGGAGATCAGCTCTACCGGATGGATCTGCAGGATATTTTAAAGAAACACAAAGATTCAGGAGCCGCCATTACCATCGCCTGTACCATGGTAAACCGGCAGGACGCCAGCCAACTGGGTATTCTCAAAACGGATAAGGCCAACCGGATCGTCGAATTCCTCGAGAAGCCCGGCCCTACCAAGGATATAGGCGATTTCAAGATCCCCGCGGAACTGCGGGCCGCCAAGAACGCCAAAGACGACACCTACCTGGCTTCCATGGGCATCTATGTCTTCAACGCCAAAAACATGGAAGACTGCCTGGCCAATGAGCTTACCGATTTCGGCAAAGAGGTTATTCCCCAGGCAATCAACAGCCTCAAGGTAAACGCGTATATTTTTGACGGTTACTGGGAAGACATCGGAACCATCAGGAACTTTTACGAGGCCAATCTGGATCTTACCAGCCTTCGTCCCCGTTTCGATTTTTACGACGAGGATAAGCCCATCTATACCCATCTGCGTAACCTGCCCCCCTCGAAAATGAACTTTAGCAATATGAACCAGTCCATCGCCGCCGAAGGCTGTATTATCACTAACGCGTCGATTACCAATTCGATAGTCGGAGTCCGGACCATTATCGAGTCCGGATCAAGCCTCAACGGGGTGGTCTGCATGGGGGCCGACTATTACGAGACCGAAGCGCAGAAACAGAAAAACGCCGAATCCCGGCTCCCCAACATAGGTATCGGCAAAGGGGTCATCATCAAGGGGGCGATCATCGACAAGAACGCGTGTATCGGCGACGGCTGCCGTGTCGGGGTGGACAACCTTAACCGGGTGGACGGCAACTATGGTCATTACCACATCATTGACGGGATCATCGTAATACCCAAAAACGCGGTACTGTACCCCGGCACGGTGATCTAGGAGCCTGTTATTCAAAAAGCTCGCTGAGAGAATCGCCGTTATGGATATTTCTTATCGCCCTGGCAAATAAGCCGGCCACCGATACGACTTTTATTTTTGGATGATTGAACACTTCCTCGTTTTCGATGGTGTCGGTAATCAGCAGTCTTTCTATAAAACTATTCGCCAGTAATTCCAATCCCTTGCTGTTTAACGCCGCGTGTGAAACACAGGCGTATATTCTTTTCGCGCCGTTTTCCTTTAACACCCGGGCGGTGTCCGTCAGGGTTCCGCAGGAAATAGTAAAATCGTCCACTATGACAACGTTCTTTCCCTTTATGTTTCCTATGATATCAACAATCCTCGCCTTTTCGTCATGCCCTGTACGAATCTTGTTCCCTATCGCGACAGGCGCCCCTATTATGTCTCCGTACATCCTCGCGTTTTTGGCAAATCCCGTATCGGGAGACACAATAACCAAATCTTCAATACTTTCGTGTTTTATATAATTGCATAATGTATGCATCCCATAAAGATGATCCACGGGTTTTTTAAAGAAACCTTGTATCTGCGGGCTGTGCAGATCCATGGTCAAAATCCTGTCCACGCCGGCGGCCTCCAAACAATCGGCGCATACCCTTGCCCTAATCGAAACCCTGGGTTCATCTTTTTTATCGCCTTTCGCGTAACTAAAGTACGGAATAACAGCCGTTATGGAAGCCGCGCTTGACCGTTTAAACGCGTCAATCATAAACAGCAATTCCATAAAATCATCATTCGGATTCTTGCTGTTGGATTGTATTATAAAGACATCCGCTCCGCGTACATTCTCCGATATTTTAACAAATATGTTCCCTTCCGAAAATTTGATCGTATACGATTTTCCCATTTCTACCGACAATTGCCCGCATATTCTCTTTGCAAATTCCATGCTGGCACTACCCGAAAAAACCTTAATATTAAAAGCGTCGTTAATCATAGGATCTCCAAAACCCGGCGGGCGGAAAATTTCCCCACAAAAAACCCGGCCTGCGCCGGGTTTTGTTCGCCCGGCATAAGCCGGGACTTAAACTTTCTTAACCGCCGTAAACGGCTATCATGACCCCCGCCGCGATGGCGGTACCGATAACGCCGGCCACGTTGGGTCCCATGGCGTGCAT
>JAITQR010000248.1 GCA_031288815.1 Treponema sp. | reverse complement strand
TGCCTTATCTCGGAAGAAGTGGAAGCCAAGGGGCTTTCCCTGAAGCAGGTGGTTGACCATATCTGCGCCTCGGTAGTCAGGCGGGCGGAAAACGGTGAAAACTTCGGGGTCGTCCTTATCCCCGAGGGTCTGGTGGAATTCATCCCGGAGATAAAGACCCTTATCGGGGAACTCAACGATGTTATAGCGGCCAGCGAGGAATTCCCCAAACTCGGCTCCTTTACCGAGCAGCTTTCCTGGCTCGGTAAGCAGATCTCCCCCGGGTCGTACAAGCTGATCCGGAGTCTTCCGACGGAAATAGCCAGGGAATTCCTTATGGATCGGGACCCCCACGGGAACGTACAGGTGTCCAGGATCGAAACCGAAAAACTGCTCATAGGAATGGTGGAAAAGGAACTCCACGCGCTAAAAAGACAGAATCTCTACAAGGGTAAATTCAGCGCCCTGGGCCACTTCTTCGGCTACGAGGGACGCTGCGCCTTTCCTTCCAATTTCGACGCGGATTACTGTTACAGCCTGGGGTTCAGCGCCTTCGTGCTTATAGCCGCGGGGCTTACCGGCTACCTTTCCAGCGTGCGGAACCTTACCGCCCCGGCAAACCAGTGGATAGCCGGCGGGGTTCCCCTGACCATGATGATGAACATGGAGCAGCGCCACGGCTCAAAGAAACCGGTTATCAGGAAAGCCCTGGTGGAACTGGGGGGAGCGCCCTTCAACGCCTTCGACGCGGTACGGGACACCTGGGCGGTCAAGACGAGTTTCCTCTTTCCCGGGGCGATCCAGTACTTCGGGCCCCCGGAAGTTTCCGATCTTACCACAAAAACTCTGCGTCTGGAGCACCAAAAGTAACACTGACGCCCTATTGCGGACTCCGGCGGATTATGCCAGATTCGTATTTATGAAAAACTATCTGGAATTTTTCCCCCGAATCCGGGGGGTTCTGTTACTCTGCGCTTCCCTGATCCTGTACCCCGGGCTTGTCTCCGCCCAGGCCATTCGGGACAGTCAAAGCCCCCGGCGGCAAGAGAGCGGACAGAGTCCCGCCCAGGGCGCCGCGCAAGGGGCTGCGCAAAACGCGGCGGGGGATGCCGCGCAGACCGGCGTCCGGGAAGCGGAACTTCCCCTGCGGCGGCTGGCCCTCTTTTCCTCCGGGGTGGGGTTCTTTGAACACGCCGGGACGGTAAACGGTTCGGCCGCCGGGCCGGTCCAATTCAACCTGCCCTTCAATATCTCGGCGGTGAACGACGCCCTCAAGTCTCTGATCATCAACGACCCTTCTCCCGGTTCCCCCACGGTGCGTTACGCCTCTTCGGAAGCCCTGAACCAGGCTTTAAAGAGCCTGCGGATCGATCTCTCCGGCAATCCCGGCATCGGGGAGATCCTTAACGCCCTGAAGGGTGTGGAACTGGAGGTATCCGCCCCCAGCCCCCTAAAGGGCAGGATCATCGGGGTGGAGTATCGGGCCAAGGCTCTTACCCTTACCGGGGAGGAAACTTTCGAAGCATGGCTTTCCCTCTTTACCCCCCAGGGAATCCGGGTAATCGCCATCAAGGATATCGGCTCTTTTACGTTTAAGGACGAAAACATCAACGCCGATCTCGGCCGCGCCCTGGATCTGATTCTGGCCTCCAGGGACTCGGAAACCCGGAACCTTCTGGTAAACCTTCCCGGAGAGGGAAGCCGGATCGTCTCCCTGAGCTATGTGATCCCCACGCCGGTTTGGAAAGCCTCCTACCGGCTGGATCTGAGCGGGCGGGAACCTTTCCTCCAGGGCTGGGCTATCGTGGACAACGACAGCGACAGGGACTGGAACAATGTGGAGCTTTCCCTGGTAACCGGCCGGCCGGTCTCGTTTATCCAGAATCTCTACGCCCCTTACCGTACCGCCCGGCCGGTACTGCCCCTGGCCATCGCCGGGGTGGCGGAAAGCCGCACTTACGATTCGGGAAGCGGATGGGCGGGATCGAGCGCCGAACCGCGGGCGGAGGAGTATGGGGAATCGCGGAATTCGGCCTTCAAAAGCATGGCGGATTCCGAACAGATGCTTGCCGAAAAACCGATGGCCGCCCCGGCTCAATCCCCCCGGGCGGCTCCCGCAGCCTCCCCCAATCTGGCCGGAGGGCTCCAGAGCGCGTCGGGAAGCCAGGCGGGGGACCAGTTCGAATTTACCCTGAGAAACCCCGTGAACCTGGATCGGCGGCAGAGCGCCCTGCTTCCCCTGGTGGAAGGCTCGATAAAGGCGGAAAAGACCCTGGTTTTCTCCGGTTCCCGGGCCCTGGCGGGCGGTTCCATTAATCCGGCTATCAGCGCGGAGCTTATCAACACCTCGGGGATGAAACTCCCCGCCGGCCCCATCACCGTTTACGACGGGGGCATTTACGCCGGGGACGCGCTGATCGAATTTTTCCCGGAAAACGAAAAACGCCTTATCTCCTACGGGGAAGATCTTTCCGTTTCGGGGAGCGTGAGCAGCGCCAATTCCCGGCTGCTTACCGGGGTAACGCTGAGCGGCGGGGTAATGACCATCAGCCGGCGGCAGAGCCACGAAAAGGTCTACCTTATCCGGAACGCCTCGGATGAATCAAAAAAACTCATCATCGAGCACCCCATCACTTCCGGGGCGACCCTGGCGGAACCGAAAAACTTCGATGAGCGGACGCCGAACCTCTACCGTTTCGTCAGTTCCCTGCCGGGAAACGGGGAGATCAAATTTACCGTGCGGGAGGAGACGCCCCTTTCCGAGCGGATAAGCCTGGTCCAGCTCCGTCCCGAATCCTTTTTAAGCTACGCCAGCAGCCAGGAGATCTCCGCCAACGTGCGGGCTCTCCTGACAAGGGCGATAGAACTGCGGCGGCTTGTCGACGAGGCGGCCCAGACCCAGCAGGAACTGGAAAACCAGCGATCCCGGCTTGTTTCCGAGCAGGAAAGGATACGGCGGAACCTGGAAGCCGCGGGGAACCAGACCGCCCAGGGGCAGGAATACCTGAAGCGCATGGTATCCATGGACGCCGAAATAGACGCCCTTAACGGCAGGATAAACGAGGCGAACGGCAACGCCCTTGCCGCCCGGAAGGACTACGACAACTATATCGCGGGCTTGAACATCAATTAGGGCCGAGGCGCCCGTTAACACGCCGGGCAGAAGCGTCTGCCCGTGGTAATCCCCGGCGATAGCGGGCGGGGATTTATCCTTTTTTGATCCCCGGCCATGGAAACTGTATGTCCCCTTCGCCGCGAAAAAAAAGGCCGGCCGCATACGCGACCGGCCATGCCCTTAGGCATATCGGAGATATAGTGATTTGGGAGGGGAACTATAGGTCCGACATTTTATTTATCGGCGAAAAACACCGGTACTTGAATAAAAATCACAAAAATATCATTCGGATTCGCTAATATTTACATCCACCGCCAAGGCTACCCGGTAGGTTTTCCCGCGTTGAACCGTTATCCGCCGGACGATCGCGTAGTCGCTTACCTGGAAACGCACCTCATGAGGCCCCGGGTCCACCGGAACCGGGGTAAGACCCAGGGTTACCGGCTCGTTGTCCAGAAAGATCCTGGCGTCTTCGGGGGCCTCGAAAATGATAAGCGGGGTGGGATCCTGCAGCTCGATGGTCAGATCCAGCACTTTGGCCCGTTCGATAAGAAAACGGCGGCTTTCGTTCCGGTAGTCGTCGGAGAGGATCATCAGGTGGTGTTCCCCTTCCTTAAGGAGCCGCTCTTCCCCCGGATTATCCACAACCGTATCGTCTATCAGCATCGCGAAAGGTTTCCCGACAAGCTGTTCCGGGTAACGGAAGCTGATCCGCACCGCTCCCTCGTCGCTGAGGATCGGCTTGGCGCTCAGCCGGAACCACATGGTTTCCAGTTCCTCGGTTAAACCTTTGAGTATCGGCATGATCCGGAACACAATGGGGAAAGATTCGGGGGAAATGACCGGCAGCACCGTGGCATAGGGACTTGAACGCATGTTGTGCCCCGCCCGGAGGGGTATCTGGTAAACGGTTTGCAGTTTGGCGGGCAGGGGTTCATATAAAAAGCCCCTGCCTTTAAGGTCCGTTACGCCGGTCTCGGGAACCTGGTCCAGCTCGCTGTAGGCGGCAACGGCAAGGCTGCCCTGATAGGGGAGCCAGCGCTGAGGCGCGGAAAGCTCCAGCTCTACCCCCCGGAAGAAGCGGGCTTCCTTGCCCATCATGATGACCGCGGAATTGTTGTAGGCCAAGGGGATCGACAGCCCGGGGCCGTTGTCTTTGGATACTTCCAGGTTACCCGCCACCAAAACGCGCAGATCCTCGGCCTTGGTCTGCACGCAGATATTGACGAAAAGCAGATAAATAAAAGCACAATAAAGGCTCTTCACCGATCATTCCCTTGTTGAAATAGATATTTACCCGGATCTTGAGCCCTTCCGTTCCGTCTAAGCTCGAAATGGAGATGAGGACCGGTGGACTGGCCTGTAGATCCTACTCTACCTATTAGACTACCGGATCGAACTTCCTGGCGCAAGGTGATCTCCGTTCTCGACAGGTGACCGTAAAGGCTTGTCCAGTTGTCCCCATGCCGGAGGATCACATAGTTGCCGTACACCGGATCGTAACCGGTTTCAGTCACCGTTCCGCCTCCGGCGGCAAACACCTCGGTCCCCTCCGGCGCCGCCAGATCCAAGCCTTCATGAAAACGGTAGCTGCCGGTAACGGGATTTTGCCTCATGCCGAAGGAACTGGTAAGCCGGTAAGCCCGCAGGGGAAAGCGGAAACCGCTGTTGAGAAAGAAGATCCGCTCGGTGGGGCTGAAATCGTCCCCCGGATAGAACAGGAACGCCTCCGGCTCCGCGTTCCGGGCTTTCTCCCCGGCCTTGTCCGGGGCGGATCTCCTTACACTGATCGCCGCCCCCTGATCCTCGGGCCGGCCGATCCGGGCGGAAACAAGGAGAAGCTCAATATCGGAAACAGGCTCCAGGGGAACGAAGATCCCCGGGCCCGAGGGAAGCAGGATATATTCCAGATTTCCCAGGCCCGAGGGGTGGCTCAGGCGGTTGAGGGTAGCCAGGGCCGCGTAAGGGACGTTACAACGGGCGGCGAGGGAAAAGATGTCATCCTCCTCCCGGAGGGCGTAGCGGTAGATGGTGAGGGCTCCGGCCAGGATCCCGGCGCTTTCCCCGCTGCGCTGCCGGTTAAAGATCCTCCGCCTGGTGGCTTCAATATCTTCCAGGTACTGCCTGAACACCGTGTCTCCGTAGTCCAGCCGGCCGATTAGGGGCAAATCCGCCGGGGGGGCCGCGCCGGAAGACTCACCGCCGGAAAGCGGATAGGCCGGTCTTTCCTCCGCCGCTCCGGGGAAGGAAACGGCTAAACCCAGAAGGGACAAAAAAAAGGCAAGGGTTACCCCTTGCCTTGTAAAGGCATGTATCAATGACACGCCTTTTCCGTTCAATAGCCGGCCTCCTACTGGGCGATAGCTTCTACCGGACAGGCGCCGGTACAGGTACCGCAATCCACACACTTGGCGGGATCAATCCAGCGTTTGCCGTCTTTTTCGGAGATTGCGCTGGTCGGACATTCGCCTTCGCAGGCGCCGCAATTAATGCAGGCATCGGAAATCTTGTAAGCCATGGTTTACCTCTCTCTGCCGGAAAATTTGGCCCCCAGGGAGCCTGTTATGGTTCTTTAATAATATACACAAGGATACTATATGAAAGATGGGATTTCAAGTATAATAAATCTATGCTTTTTGTAATAATCCCCATAGCGCTGGGTTTTTTGGGTGTCATTGTCTATTTTGCCCTTTCCAAAGAAAGCTCCCGGATTGTGCGTCTTGCCGCCCTTATTGCCCTGGGGGCGGTGATTCTTTCGGTGCTGGTCTGCGGCATCATCGTGCTGCTGAGCCTGGGAGACGGCGGCGGAGAGGCGGTTATGCCGGATTTCCTTGCCGTGGAAGAACCCGAGCCTCCAACAAAGACCAACACCTTCGTTCTGGTGATTGTTATGTTGTTCCTTTTGGCCTTCCTGGGAATGGTGGTGTTTCTTTCCCTCAAGGAACAGCGAAAAACAACGGAGAGGAAAACAGAAGCCTTAGACGAAAACAATCCCTACTCGTCGTAGAACTGTACGCTCCGGTCTCCGTGGGCAAGCTTGCGGACGATACAGGAGAGGCTGAAGTTGATAAGGAAGTAGGTCAGGGCGATAAAGCAATACAGCACAAAGACATGGGCGCTGGTGATCGGCGTGTTTCGGGAGATAACCCCCATCAGGTTCTTGGTGTTGAAGAAAAATTCCGCGATGGCAAACTGCGCGAAGAAGCTCGTGTCCTTGATGGTGGTGATGATCTGGCTCATCAGGGAGGGAACGATCCGCTGGAAACACTGGGGCAGCACGATGTAGCTCAGGGTCTGGAAAAAACTGAAGCCCTGGGACCTGGCGGCCTCAAACTGGCCTTTGGCGATGGAGTTGAGCCCTCCCCGCACGATTTCCGCGATAACCGATGAAGTGTAAAGGGTAAGCCCCAGGGTCCCCCGGACAAGGTAGGTGCCGAAGGGCAGCATGAACACGCAGATCAGAATCCACAGGAGCAGGGGGGTACTGCGGAACACTTCAATGTAAATCGAGGCGATCCTCCCCAGAAGCTGTTTTTCGTAGTTCCGGCACAGGGCCAAAAAAGTGCCCAACAAGACGGAGAGCAGCACGGTGGAAAGGGAAACCAGTATGGTCGTGCGGAGACCCATGAAGATGTACCGCAGGTT
Source organism: Treponema sp. (assembly GCA_031288815.1). The sequence continues at coordinate 341 of JAITQR010000248.1, read as the reverse complement.
TACCGGGGTAAAGATATCGGCGAAGATCTGGGGGCTCATTTTACGCCTCCTGTCGACGGCACGGCGGGCTCCCCGCCGTTTTCCCGGGTATCCCGGCTCTTTATCCGTACCTCGTGCCGCCGGGCCCAGGTGACCAGGGGGAAACAGAGGAGGAAGTAGAGGAGGCCGGTGATCAGGTAAGCGGGACCGTAGCTCAGGGTACCGTTGCTGGCCCAGGAATCGGCCCGGTACATCAGATCGCCCCCGGCTATCAGCGCCAGGGTGGGAGTATTTTTGATAAGGTTTACCGCCTGATTCGCCAGGGGCGGCAGGACGATAGTGATGGTCTGGGGCAGGATGAT
>JAITQR010000183.1 GCA_031288815.1 Treponema sp. | reverse complement strand
CTTGACCCTTCGGGAACCCTGAAGGCGGGAATTCCCCTCTGCCCGCCCGAGGGGGACGCGGGAACGGGAATGGCGGCCACAAACAGCGTGGCCGAGCGTACCGGCAATATCTCCGCGGGTACTTCGGTGTTCGCCATGGTGGTGCTGGAAAAAGAGCTTTCGCGGGTTTACACGGAAATCGACATGGTTACGACTCCCACGGGGAAACCGGTCGCCATGGTTCACTGTAACAGTTGTACTTCCGACCTTGACGCCTGGCTGGGGATGTTCAGGGAGTTAATCGAACTCTTCGGCGCCAGGATCGATAAGCCGGCTTTTTACGATGTCCTGTACTTCAAGGCCCTGGAGGGAGAGACCGACTGCGGCGGCCTCCTGTCGTACAATTACTATTCCGGCGAGCCCATCACCGGCCTTGAACAGGGCCGGCCCCTGTTTGCGCGCGGCCCGGACAGCCGTCTTAGCCTGGCGAACTTTATGCGGACAATCCTCTTTTCCGCCATGGGTACCTTGAAACTGGGCATGGACATTCTTACCGAAAAAGAAAAAGTGCGGCTTGACACCCTGCTGGGCCACGGCGGTTTGTTCAAGACCAGGGGGGTAGGACAAAAACTGATGGCCGCCGCGCTGAATGTTCCGGTGGCGGTTATGGAATCCGCCGGCGAGGGCGGCGCCTGGGGCATAGCGCTTCTGGCGGCGTACGCGCGCTGGAAGAACCAGGGGGAAACCCTGGAAAATTACCTTGAGCGGAAAGTATTCGCCGGAAACAAGGGCCTGCGGATGGAGCCGGACAGAATGGACGTGGAGGGTTTTGGGAAATTCATGGATCGCTACGCTGCGGGACTCGGCATCGAGCGGGCCGCCGCAGAATATTTGAAATGATTGAGCAGTTTTTAACTGGTTTTCAACAGGGAGGTAAGGTATGCCCGATCTTAAAAAAGACGATCTGAAAAAATACGAATTCTGGTTTATCGTGGGAAGCCAGGATCTTTACGGGGAAGAGGCGCTCAGGCAGGTGGCGGCCAACGCCCGGATCATGGTGGACGAGCTTGCCAAAGATCCGGTTTTGCCGGGAACCCTGGTTCTGAAACCCGTGGCCGCCGGTCCCCGGATAATACGGAAACTCTTTGCCGAGGCGAACGCGGCGGAGAACTGCGCCGGGATCATCACCTGGATGCACACCTTTTCCCCCTCAAAGATGTGGATACAGGGTCTCGCCCTGAACAGCAAACCGGTACTGCACCTCCACACCCAGTTTAACCGGGATATCCCCTGGGCCTCCATCGACATGGATTTTATGAACCTCAACCAGGCGGCCCACGGTGACCGGGAACACGGCCACATTCACGCGAGAATGCGGCTTCCCCGCAAGGTTGTGGCCGGCTTCTGGCGGGACGGCGAGCTTCGCCGCAGAATCGCGGTGTGGATGCGGGCCGCGGCGGCCCGTCTTGATGGGATGAACTCGGTCCTCCTCAGGCTGGGGGACAACATGCGGGAGGTGGCGGTCACCGAGGGGGACAAGGTGGAAGCCCAGATCAAATTCGGCTGGCAGGTGAACACCTGGGGCATAGGCGATCTTGCCGCCCGTTACGCCGGGGTAAGCGACGGGGACGCGGAAAAACTGGTGAAGGAATACGAGGAACTCTACGAGTTCGCCCCGGAAATAAAAAACCCCGGCCCGGAACGCCGGGCGGTACTGGAGCAGGCGAAGATCGAGATCGGGTTAAGGGAAATGCTCGGCGCCGAAAACGCCGGGGCTTTCACCACCAACTTCCAGGAACTCCACGGCCTTCCCCAGCTTCCCGGCCTTGCCTGCCAGCGCCTTATGGAACAGGGCTGGGGCTTCGGCGCCGAGGGGGACTGGAAACAGTCCATGCTGCTCCGCTCCGCCAAGGTCATGGCCGCCGGGCTGGAGGGAGGGGTGTCTTTCATGGAGGACTACACCTACCACTTCGAGCCCGGCAAAGAAGCGGCCCTGGGGGCCCACATGCTGGAGGTGTGCCCCAGTATTTCCGCTGAAAGGCCCCGGGTGGAGGTTCAGCCCCTGGGTATAGGCGGCAAGGCCCCGCCGGCCCGGCTGGTCTTTGACGCCGCTCCCGGTCCGGCCGTACTGGCCACCCTCATCGATCTGGGCGACCGGTTCAGGATGATTGTGAACGAAATCCGGACCATCCCGATAGAAGAGCCCATGCCCAAACTGCCGGTGGCCAGGGCCCTCTGGAAACCCTATCCGGATCTGGCCGGCGCGGCGGAATCCTGGATCCTCGCCGGGGGTACCCACCATTCGGTCTACGCCGCCGCCCTGGACGCCGAATATTTCCGGGACTGGGCGGAGATGTCGGGAATCGAGTTTGTCCTTATCGGCCGGGACACCAGGCCCGCCCGGCTTAAAGAGGAACTCCGCTGGGCGGAAGCTTACTGGAGCCGCTGACCAGCCCATGGATACCTATAAAACACTGCGGGAAGAAGCTTTCGAGGCGAACCGGGAAATTCCCCGGCGGGATCTGGCGATTTATACCTGGGGCAACGTATCCGCCTTCGACCCCGGCAGGGCCCTCTTTGCCATAAAACCCTCCGGCGTCCCCTACGAGGATCTCAGCCCCGGTTCCATGGTGATAGTGGATCTGGAGGCCAGGATCGTTGAGGGAAAACTGAACCCCTCGTCGGATACCAAGACCCATTGCGTTCTCTACCGGGAATTCCCCGGCATCCGGGGCATTACCCATACCCACTCCCCCTGCGCCGTTGCCTGGGCCCAGGCCCGCAGATCCGTTCCGGTTTACGGAACCACCCACGCGGATCACGGGGCCCGGCCGGTTCCCTGCACGGAGATGATGAGCCCCCAGGCGGTGCGCAACGATTACGAGCTGGAGACGGGAAACCTCATTGTGGAGACTTTCAAAAAGAAAAGCATCAGTCCCGCCCATATCCAAATGGTTCTGGTAGCCGGGCACGGCCCCTTTACCTGGGGGAAAAACGCCGCCCAGTCGGTGTACCATGGCGCGGTGCTGGAGGAAATCTGCAAGATGGCCCTTTTAACCCTCAGCCTTGATCCCCAGGCCCAGCCTCTTCCGGATCATATAACCCAAAAACACTGGGACCGGAAGCACGGCCCCAACGCCTACTACGGACAAGGTCCGGTCTAAACCAGCCTGTATTACCGTTATTTGACAAGCCATCGGATCCTTCCTATCATTTAATGGGAGGAGAGATTCATGAAACGCATTTTGATCTTTGTTCTGGCACTGTTTGTACTCGGTGGAATTTTGTTCGGCCAGAGCGCTACCCTTTCGGCGTATTCCACCCTGGAAGAACCGCTCGCCAAGGCCCTGTTTGAGCAGTTTCACAAGGAAACGGGAATTACCGTAAGTTTTGTCCGGCTTTCCGGCGGCGAGACGGTTGCCCGCATGGAGGCCGAAAAGGCAAACCCCCAGGCTTCCATCTGGGTAGGCGGCGTCGGGCTCGATCACATCACGGCAAAGTCCAAGGGCCTTACCGAACAGTACCGTTCCCGGGTCTCCACCAATACCCCCGCGGATTTCAAAGATCCGGAGAACTACTGGATTGGCCTTTACGTGGGCCCCCTTACCTTTGTGACGAACCTTGACCGGGCGCGCGCCCTGGGGCTCAGCCCTCCGAAGAGCTGGAACGATCTTCTCAAGCCGGAGTACAAGGGGTATATCCGGATGGCCAACCCCAACAGTTCCGGTACGGCCTACAACGTGCTTACCACCATGCGGACCCTCAACAACAAGGATGAAAACAGGGCTTTCGACTATCTTAAAAAACTGGACGCGAACATCGACCAGTACACCCAGTCCGGTTCGGCGCCCGGCAAGAGCGTGGCTATCGGCGAGATCCCCATAGCCATCGGTTACGCCCACGATCAGGTTAAGCTGAAGGCCGAGGGGGCGAGGGTTGAGATAAACGCCCCTTCCGAGGGCACGGGTTACGAGCTGGCCTCCATGTCCCTTATCAAGGGTGGCAAGGACGCGGTGAACGCCCGGAGGCTTTACGACTGGATCCTCTCTTCCAAGGATGCCCAGAAGATATTTACCCAGTGGTACGTGGTGCTGGTGGCAAAGGGGGCGGAGAAACACCCCGACGCCCTCTCCATCGACCAGATAAAGACCATCACCCAGGACATGGCTTGGGACGGCGACGCCGCCAACAAAAAGCGGCTTCTTGACCGCTGGAACGCCGAGATTGGAAACAAACGGTAACCCCGGTTAACGGCTGTCCGGGGACGGATTCCCGGACGGCTTTCAAAGCCTGGTTTTCAAAGCCCGGCTTTAAAAAACCTTGGGACAAACATGTTTAAGAAAAAACTGATAAAACTGATCGCCGTGTCGGCGTTGTTTGCTATCGGCGACGGGTGGATATTTTCCAGCCTGATCCACTCGTTCCAATCCTACAGCGAATCAAACAATTTGAAAGAAGTGTCCCTTTTCGCCAAGACGGCCCCGGACAATGCCGATTATTACGGCGCCTGGCTTGACTCGATGGGGGATACCCTTGAGGGCGCAAAGGCCCTGGCGCTGGGCGTGGATCAGGATTTCAACTTCTACCCCGCCGCCGGGGACAAGGATGCGGAGGCCTTTTGGGACGAACACCATGAAAGCGAGATGTTTGCCCAGGCTTTGGAGAGCGTCTACTACATGGTGCCCTATACCCAGACCCATACCGTGCGCCTTGGGGACGCCCCTGCGCCTATGCGTGTCTTCTTCCTCCCCATTCCCGACGATTCGGGTTACGACCTCCGGGGGGCGCTTATCATCCTGGTTCCCCAGGGGGCGGGCAGCAGTTTCCAAAACCTTCTGGTTTCCCTGGGCATCCTTGCCTGGGTCTTGTTCACCCTGATCTTTGCCGTCGGGACTTTCTCCCGGGATCCGATTACCGGCTACAGCGTACTTTTTCTGTTCGCCGTTTCCGCGGCCTTTATCGCCTACCCGCTTTTGGAAGCCCTCCGCCTTTCCTTTGTGGAAGAAGGCGCCTTTTCCCTGGGGATCTGGAAGCGGACCCTGTCTCCCGAATTTCTTATCCCCCTGTGGGGTTCGATAAAACTCGGTATCATCACGGCTACCGTTTCTACCCTTATCGGTTTCGCCTTCGCCTTCCTTACCGAACGAACCGGGGCGGGGCACAAAAAACTTATCGGTACCCTGGCCACCATGCCGGTTATTTCGCCGCCTTTTTCGTTAACCCTGTCGATAATTCTTCTCTTCGGCAACAACGGCCTTATCACCCGGCAGTTCCTGCGGATGGAGAATTTCTCGATTTACGGGCTCGGCGGCCTGGTGCTGGTGCAGACCATCGGCATGTTCCCCATCGCCTACATGACTCTGTCCAGCGTCCTGCGCTCGATAGACTCCACGGTGGAAGACGCGGCGCTGGATCTGCGGGCGACGCGCCTCAAGACCTTCCTCACCATCACCCTGCCCCTTTCCCTGCCGGGGCTGCTTTCCGCCTGGCTCCTGGTTTTTACCAATTCCCTGGCGGACTTTGCGAATCCCCTGCTCCTGGCCGGGTCTTACCGGGTTCTTTCGGTGGCCGCCTATATCCAGGTAACCGGCCGCAGCGATCTGGGAGGCGGCGCGGCCCTCTCCCTCCTCCTGCTCCTCCCCACCTTGACGGCCTTCTTCGCCCAGCGCTACTGGGTAAACCGGAAAAGCTACGTGACGGTAACCGGCAAACCCAGTACCCGTCTCGCGGAACTCGCCACCAAACCCGTGCGAATCGCCCTGACCGCCTTGGTCTGGATCTGGCTGGGCTTTACCATCGCCCTCTACGGTACCATCGTGGCCGGCTGTTTTGTCCGGAACTGGGGCATCGATTACTCCTTTACCCTGGCGAACATCGGCGAGGCCCTTTCCCGGGGCAAACAGGCGATAGTGAGTACCGTTACCCTTGCGGCGGCGGCAACCCCTGTGGCCGGTATCCTTGCCATGGCGGCGGCCCTGATCGTCGTGCGGCAGAGGTTCTTCGGCAAAAAGGTGCTGGAAGCCCTGCTGATGACCCCCTTCGCCATCCCGGGGACCCTGCTCGGTATCTCCTACATCCTCGCCTTTAACAAGCCTCCCCTTCTCCTGGTGGGAACCGCCGCGATCATCGTGATAAATTACGT
>JAITQR010000166.1 GCA_031288815.1 Treponema sp. | reverse complement strand
ATCGGGTCGATGCTTTGACCGATGCGGCCATCCGCTATATCTCGGCGGAAAAGGATCGTCCCTTTTTCATCTTTCTTAGTTTTCTGGAGCCCCACCACCAGAATCATGTGGATGATTACCCACCGCCTCCCGGTTACCGGGAACGGTATACCGGACGGTGGATTCCTGGAGACCTTGCCTCTTTGGGGGGCTCGTCGGCCCGGCACCTGGGGGGATATTACGGTCTGGTTAAGCGGCTTGACGAAGCCTTGGGGAGACTTATGGACGCATTAGCCAGCATGGAACTCCTGGACAATACAATCATCTTATACACCAGTGATCATGGAAATCACTTTAAGACCCGGAATGACGAATATAAACGTTCCTGCCATGAGGCATCCATTCGGATTCCTATGGCATTAACCGGCCCCGGTTTTTCCGGAGGGGGCCGTATTACGGACCTGGTGAGCCTTGTTGACGTAGCGCCTACCCTGTTGGACGCCGCGGGGTTCCCTGTTCCGGAAGATATGGAAGGCAGATCCATTCTGGACGGCCGCAAGGATTGGCCTGACGATATCTTCATTCAGATAAGCGAATCCCAGGTCGGCAGGGCCGTGCGGACAAAACGCTGGAAGTACAGCGTCGCCGCGCCGGATCTTGACGGCTGGAATAACCATGAGGCTCCAAGCTATACCGAAGAGTTTCTCTATGATCTGGAACATGATCCCCACGAGCAGAAAAACCTTATAGGCTTTGCCTCTCATAAAGATCTATCAACGGTTCTGCGGGAACGGCTCCAGAAATACATACAGAGTGTTGAGGGAAAAACGCCGGACATCATAGCGGCAAAGGAAGTTCCTTCAGGACAGCTCAGGGTTGATCTAAAAGAAATCTGATGAAACATTGCCGTTTTCTTTAAACGCCGCCGATGATAATATGTTCCCTTAAACCAGAGGCTCCGGCTCCTCTTTGGACTTGACGAAGGCGGCCATGCGGAAATCGTCGCCTTTGATGTGGTCAAGGAGCCAGGCGCCCACCGCTTCGGTAACCTCCCCCACCAGGGCCTCCCGGGGGCCTTCTTCCCGGAGCCGCCTGGTCAAATCGCCTACGGTTTTCTTGAATTCCTCGTGTATCCGCTTGTGGATAAGGTAGTCCGGATAATCGTACTGGACCTGGAGTTTTTCCTCGTCGGCGAAGTGCATAATAGTGTAACCGGTAAGGAAGTCCAGGGTCTTGAATATTTCCGTCTCGCCCTTTCCGTTCTTGGAGGCATCAATCAAATTGTTCAATGCCGCGATAAGCTGTTTGTGCTGGTTGTCAATTTTCTGATGCCCTGTTTCCAGGGAACTGTCCCATTGATACGCCATTCTTTTCCTCCTAAAGCTTAAAAGCTTGAGCCTATCCCAATACTAATTGACCATGCGCTAACGCGCATGGTTTTGGGACAGGCTTGAGCCGCTGGCTCTTGCGGTTTTTCAGGCTTTTAGCCCGCGAACCTTTGGTTCGACAAAACCGCAGAATTTAAGGCTGCTTTCCCAAAAACTGAAATTTTGGGAAAGCCTCACTCTTTACATTCTTATTCCAGGGGCGGGAAATAACCCGTGCTGTCCCGGCCGGATCGCTCCATCAGGTACACCTCCACTTCCACGGGCAGGTAGGCCCTGCCGAAATCCGTGGGAAGCCGGGAGCGGTAGCTGATGCTGTAAGAGCCGCTGGGGTAAGAGGCCATGTTCCGTATGGAACCGTGGATACCCTGGGGCCGGTAGAGGGGGAGAAGCTCCCCGCCGGTTTCCCGGCAAAGGTAGCGGATCTCCTCCGAAGCGTCCGCTTCCCCGATAATCACCGCGTTAAAGACGATGCCGTTGTTGGCCATATAGGCGGCAAGTTCCGAGAGGCCGTACTGTTCAAAGGCAAGCTCTCCCAGGCTTCCGGAGCTGACAAAGACAAGGGCCCGCTTCTTTTCCCCGGGCAGAAGATCCGTGGCGGCCAGGCGCAGGCCCAGGTCGAAACGCCAGCGGGGGTCAAAGGCGGCGGGGACGCTCCGGGCGGCGGCGTCCAGGGAGACATCGATCCGCTCCCGCCGGGGCTGGGCGCCGGCGGAGACAATCGAGACTATCTTTCCCGATCCGGAGCTTTCAAGAGCCTGGCCGATATCCCTTACCGCCTGGGCGATATCGTCCCGCAGGGCCAGGGTGCCGGGGGATCGTTCAACCAGAACCGAAACATCCGCCCCTGTGGCCTTGTAGCCGGGGGTATAGAAATTCTGTTCCGCCGCCACCCGGCCCTGTTCGCTGAGGAGGAAATTCCGCCCGTCCAGTCCCACCACGGGCCGGCGCAGCCGGTCCCGCACCTGGATCTCCACCGTTACCAGGGGGAACCGCTCGGAAGAAACCCGCTCAATCTGCACAAAAAGGCCGGAGGCCATATCGTCCATCCGGGTGAGCACCGAAACTTCCCCGGCGCTGAAATTGGCGGCCAGCACGTTGCCGTTCCTATCCATCGCCGCCCCGGTGATCCGGACCCGGGAATTGCCGGTCATCCCCAGTTCCCGAACCATGGCGGAGGCGGGATCGATCAGCAGAATCCGGTTGGCGTCCACCGCGAGGATCTTGCCGTCGGATAAAAAGCGGAGGCTTTCCGGCCCCCCCAATCCCTCGGCGGCCAGGGCGCCCCGGTAAACGCCGTTCCGGTCAAAAACAAAGATCCGTTTGGCCGCGTTGTCCGCCGCGTATACCAGGCCGTCCCGGGAGGCTATTCCCGTGGGGGAAAGCAGCCCCTGGAAGGCCGGAGAACCGGGACCGCCCCCGGCCAGGGCCGCGCCGAAGGAAAGGATGAAATTCCCCTCCGGGTCGAATTTGCATATCCGCCGGTTTCCGTAATCCACCACGTAAAGGTAACCCTCCTCGTCTACCGCGAGATTCTGGGGGCCCATCAGGTTTCCGTCTCCCAGCCCTTTGGAGCCAATGTAGAAAAGCCAGTTCCCCTGGGCGTCCAGGACGCTGACCCGCCCCCCCCGGTATTCGGAAAGGTAGAAACGGCTGCCGTCGGGGGCGGCGACTAAATCGTAGGGCCGGTCAAAACCGTTCAGGGACCCCCGTTTCCTCTCCAGGATAAGGCCGTTCACGTCTATACGGACGATTTCGTTGCTCCCGTAGGCCACCACCCACACCGAACCGTCGTCCAGGGGCAATACCGCCGTGGGCTGCCGAAAGAAGACGTTGCCGTCGTATTCCCCGGGAAAACGGCCGGCCTCCACATAACGGACATCCCCGTCTTCCACCGGCAAAAGGCTCCGCCGGTTTCCCACGCTCTCAATCATGCTCCCCAGAAGCATGCCCTGGCCGGAATTCCAGCCGTAACCCGCCGCGGCGGCCTGCCATTGGCGCAGGGCGGTTTCCTCAAGGCCGGAACGGTAATAGGCCCTGCCCAGCCAGTCCAGAATCCGGGGCTCCCCGGGCCTGAAAGACAGGGCCCGCTCAAAGGAGAGGATCGCCTCGTTAAAGGCGTAGCGGTTGTAAGACTGAACCCCCAGCCGGAACTGCTCGCCCGCGTGAAGGGCGTCCATGTCCGTAGCTTCCTCCTGGGCGTAAACCGAAAGGGGGATCAGGCAGCCCAGGCAAAAAACCGGGATAAAGGCGAAAAACCGGCGTCCGAATTTTTTCATCCCCGCCTCCTTCCCGGCTGATCCCTGGATACGACTTGCCAGTGTTCCTTGATTTCTTTCTCGTTGGGGGCGGCGTCCAGGGCACGGCGCGTCCAGATCCGGGCCTCCATGATCTCCCCGCTCTTGTAATAGGCCCAGCCCAGAGAGTCCAGATAGGCGGCGTTCTGGGGCTTCCGGTCCACCGCCCGTTTGCAGAGCCGCAGGCCCCGGATAAGATCCTCGCTGGTATCCGCCAGGATATAACCCAGGCCGTTCATGGCGGTAGTGTTGTTTTCGTCCAGTTCCAGGGCCCTCTCGTAAAAATCGATGGCTTTTTTCCACCGTTTCTGGAGCCACGCGGCGTAAGCCAGGGTGGTATAGAGTTGGGGAGATTCGATGCCGTTGTTCTGCAGGCGCTGGAGCTCGAACTCGGCCATTTTGGATCGCCTGGTGAGCAGGTAGATATAGGCCAGAGTCATGCGGCACTGGTACACCCGCAGCACGTCCCCGCCGGTGGCTATCACCTGTTCCAGGTACAGCAGGGCGTCCTCAAAGCGGCCGAGCTTGGCGTGGCAAAGCCCAAGGTAGTAGGCAAGTTCCCTGCTCTCCTCGGGACTGAAATTCTCCGGGGCGGCCTGGAGGAGTTCCTTTAAGGCCAGATCCCAGCGCTTCAGGCGGAAGAGCCGTATCCCCTCCTTAAGCCGGCCTCCTCCCGAAGCCTCGGGAACAAAACCGTTCCCCTCCCCCGGGCCGGGAATCAATTTATCCGCCATTAAAACCGGCCTCCGTCCGCCCCCGCCTGGCTCGGGGTCTGATCCGCCCCATGGTTTCCCGCCGGGCTTCCCGTCCGGTTTACCGGATGGATCAGCACCGGGCTCAGGGATACCAGATTCCGGGACACCGTATCCCAGTCGGAACCGGCTTCCGGCCGGTTGGCCGCCTTGCCGCCCAGGGCAAAACAGTACCGATCCCCGTTGGGGGCCTCCATAACCGAAAGACCGTCCTGGTACTGCCGCCGGCAGGGAAAAGCGGTTCTCATCCCTTCCGGGCCGCCGGGACTGTTGGGAATATTGACATTGAGGAAGGTATCGGGCTCCCAAAGGGCCGCGAATTCCGTAAGTTTTTTAACGGTAAAGGAAACCGCCATATCCCAGTGATATTCCCCGCCCTCCGGGGATTCTACCAGGGAAAGGGCGATGGACGGAAGGGCGAAAAAACTCCCCTGCCGGGCGGCGGCGGCGGTACCGGAGTAGACCAGATCCGTTCCCAGATTCGCCCCCCGGTTTATCCCGGAAAGGATCAGATCCGGCTTTAGGGGAAGCGCGCCCAGCATGCCCGCGATAACGCAGTCCACCGGGCTGCCCGAACAGGCCCAGGTATCGGCCTCCCGTTCCTTCAGCCTCAGGGGCTCCCGTAAAAAGGAGATGGAGTGGGATACGCCGGAACGGTCCCGATCCGGGGCAATGACAAAGACCCGGTGCTTCCCCTCCCCCCGGAGAGCCCGGGCCAGAAGCAGTATCCCTTTACTTTCTATACCGTCGTCATTGGTCAGCAGTATGTTCATCTTCAATTTCAATCAATCACGCTGGCGCTGGGGAGAGATACGGCTGCAGGTGGCGAGTCTTACGTCATAAATAACCGGGTGAAAACCGAATATCCGCTCGTAATCCTCCAGCCGCTCCCGGTACTGGGGGATGGCCTCCTCCCGGATAATCGTGTAGGTACAGCCCCCAAAACCCTGGCCGGTCATCCGGGAACCCAGTACCCCCTCGGTCTCCTGGGCCCGTTTAACCAGCCAGTCGATTTCCGGGCAGGACACCTCGTAGAGATCCCGAAGGCTCTCGTGGGAATGGAACAGGATCTTGGAAAGACCGGGAAAATCCGCCCGCCGGATCGCATCCTCCGCGTCCCGAACCCGGCGGATCTCCTGGACAATATGCATGCTCCGCCGGCGTATCTGTTCAGGAAGATCCCCCATGGATTCCACCAGATCCATGGCGGCGAAATCCCGGAAGCTTGCCCCCGCCTTCTTGCGGGAAAGGAGATCCAGCCCCTTCCTGATATCCTGCCGCCGCTGGGCCAGTTCCTCCTCCACCCCGATCCGGGGCACCCGGGAATCCATCACCAGGATACGGTACTTTGAAAGGGTTGATTTTATCCGTTTGACCTCAAAATTCTCCTCGTCCACCAGGAGAAACTGGTCTTTCCGGGCGGAAAGAAGCACAAGGAAATCCACCGGGGAAAGATTCTTCCCGAAAAAAACCGCCTGGGCGGCGCTCAGCCGGGCAAGAAGTTCCTTTTCGCCCATGGCTACCTGAAAAAGCCCCTTCAGGGCGATGGCGGCGGCCACCTCGATGGCGGAAGAAGAGGCTAAACCTATCTGCTGGGGGATATCCCCGGCGACGGTAAAATTGAGCCCCTTTACCGGGCAGCCCAGCTCGGCGAAGATGTGGATGGCCACCTTGATGTAGTTGGCCCAGCGATCTTCCCGCTTAAACTTCAGGTTTATCAGGGTCGTCCGTTTCCGTTCCCCCAGATCCGCGGCATAAAAACGGAGGGAATTGTCCTTCCGCAGACTTACCGCTACCCGGACACACCGGTCAATGGCGGCGGAAAGGTATAATCCGGCCTTTGGCTCACCATGCTCGCCCAGGAAATGTATCCTGCCGGGAGCCTCGGCTATGACAACAGGTTCGGATCGGTCTGCCTCTAACTCGTATTCTTTACGGTGAACGGGACCGATATCCAGCATTTAAGCAAGACCTCACTTACAAAAAATAAACCGATCCCAGGGAGGACGGCAAAATTATTGAGGATAACAAGAGTATCTTATACGAAAAACGGAGCTTATTCAAGAAAAATATGTGTACAAAATATAAGGATAAGCGCTTTTTTTCGATAAGAGGCGCTTTTCGGCCCCTCCAGGGCGCGGATCTCCCCCCGGGGCGTTTCGGAACGCCGATCTCCCTGGGGACCCTGATGCCTCAGCGTAAATTCTAGCCATAATGCTGACTTGACGCCGTTCCAAATATATATTATAATTTCCAGCGAAATACTATGTTATTAGATTCGTCTATGACCTGGACAGGGACGGGAAAGGCGTTCTTGTCGAAGGGCGGGACATCGGCCAAACACGCGGCCGCGGCTCAGGGGGCCAGGGCGAAAAGGTCTGGCCCGACACGCCGGAGTCCGTCAGGGACTGTACCGCCCTGATCACCGCGAAGATTGGACCCACGCCGAGGAAGCGCCTGGAATTGGCGGGTATTTCGGTCTTTGAGGAAGCGGCGGTGATCGGCGAGGCTTTGTCGAAACTGGCGGCCTACTATGTGAGAACGAAAAAAGCCGAAACCTAACGATGGAGAAGGAACGATCATGCCAGATTCAAACAGGAATACAGGCCAGGCCGAGGCGGCCCTGCCCGGAACGGCCGGAATAAACGAGGTCCTCACCGAAAAAACCCGGAGGGAGTTGAACGCCATTCTGGGCTCCATAAAATACGGCTCCGTCACGCTCATCGTGCAGGACGGAAAGGTCATTCAAATCGAAAAAAACGAAAAAATTCGCCTGGCCTAAAAAAAGGCGAAAAAAATGATTTTTTTTTGTAAAAGGTGCTTGACAAGGATGTTTTTTATATTCTAGTATTCAGCTAGGTATTATAACTTACTATTCAGATAGTAAAATTAAGATTATTGTTTGACTGGAAAACCAGAGAACAAGGCGAAGCCCCGTTCTCTGGTTTTTTTTATGGGGACTGCCTAAGGAGGAATTAATGTCTGACGCGAGGGCAAAGTTTTTTGACAGCACCGCCGAGCCGCAAGGCCTGGCCGGCGCCCGGGGGATTTATTTTGACTGGCGTACCCTCCAGCCGCTGGTTTCAGTCACCCTGATGTATGTCCTGCATACCGCGCTGCCTACGGCCTGGGACTACAAACCCAAAGTCCTGCCGTATTTCGGCTACGTCTGCGTCCTGCTGATTTTCGCGGCAACGGGCCTGGTTATTCTGAGCGTGTTTTACCCGGATTTCCGCAAACGGTATGCCTATAAATCGTATTTCTACGGCGTTGTTTTTCTCTTCCTCAATCTTTACAACGTCGTCACCGTCAAGCTGAATTTTCTGCCCAGCCTCTACTTCCCCGCGGTCGAAAGGGTATTGGGGGTGTTTGTTACGGATTGGCTTTTCATCCTCAAGTGCCTTGTCTTTTCGCTCAGGCTCCTCCTGACCGGATTTTTACTCGGCGCCTTTACCGGCGTTTTGACCGGTACGCTTATCGGCTGGAGCCCCAAAATCAACTACTGGATTCAGCCCCTAATCAGAATAGTCGGGCCCATTCCGTCCACGGCCTGGATACCCATGGCGCTGGTCGTTTTCCCCAGGGCTACCTGGGCCTCGGTCTGGCTTATCGCCCTGGGGGTCTGGTTCCCCACCACGATCCTCACCAGTTCGGGGATCATGAACGTGAGGAAAAGTTATTTTGAGGTTTCCAGCACTCTCGGCGCGAGCGATTTGCGGAACGTGTTGACCATCGCCCTTCCGGGGGCCATGCCCAGCATTTTCGCCGGCCTCTTTAACGGAACTTCCTCGTCCTTCCTCACTCTCATGGCGGCGGAGATGATCGGGTGCAAATTCGGAATCGGCTGGTACATTAACTGGCAGCGCGAAACCCTGGCGTACGCCAATATATACAGCGCCCTTATCGTGATCGCGATTACCTTCTCGCTGCTCATAAATCTACAATTCAAACTAAGGAACCGGGCGCTGGCCTGGCAAAAGGGGACCATACGATGGTAAGCCAAGTGAACCGGGGAAACATATTTATTGAAAACGTGAGCAAGTCGTTTCCGCAGCCGGACGGGTCGGATATTCTGGTGCTCAACGGCGTAAGCCTGCGTTTTGCCAGCGGGGAATTTATTTCGCTTATCGGGCCCTCGGGCTGCGGCAAGTCTACGCTGCTCCGTCTTATCGCCGGGCTTATCAACGCTGAAAAGGGAAGCCTCTCGCTTGACGACGAGGAGATTCACCGGCCCGGTTTTGACCGGGGACTCGTTTTTCAGGACCCGACCCTTTACCCCTGGTATACCATCTGGGACAACATCGCCTACGGGCTCCGGGCGCGGCACGTGTACAAAACGGAAAAGCACACGATCCCCGGTTTTTTCCGCCTGGTCGGTCTTGAGGGTTTTGAAAAATCCTATCCCCACCATCTTTCGGGGGGAATGCAGCAGCGGGCGTCCCTGGCCAGGGCCCTGGTTAACAATCCTAAGGCCCTCCTCCTGGACGAGCCCCTGGGAGCCCTTGACGCCTTTACCAGGATGAACATGCAGGACGAAATACTCAAGCTCTGGCAGGAGCGGAAGATGACTACCATTATGGTGACACACGACGTGGACGAGGCTATTTATATGGCCGACCGAATCGTGGTTATGTCCGCCAGGCCCGCGAAGATCGAGAAGATTATCACCGTTGAAATCGGGAGGCCGCGGCAGAGGGACGATCCCGATTTTCTTAAGCTCAGGGCCCAGATATTACAGATACTGCACTTCGCCGGTACCAGGAAGGACCCTGAATATAACTTATAAAACAAATAGAGTTTTCAGAAACTTCAGTTTCTGGACAACAACCGCTAATACCGGCGGTGAAACGGGTCCTTACAGGCATGTTTTTGAAACAGGTTCTTAACCGCCGTCGGCGGGCTACAGAATTTCTACAAGGAGAGAGAATATGAAAAGAAACGTGTTTCTTTTTTGGGCGGTGGTTTGCGCGGGAGCAATCATTCTTCCGCGGGGCGTTTACGCCAGAGGACAGGCGCCCGCGGGTTCGTCCGAGGCGGCGGGAATTCCGGCGGCCAATGAAGACGAGAACTATGTGGTTAAAATCGGCCGGGGCGTTACCGCCGGGCTCTGCGGCGCCCCGTACTTTATCGCCGAGACCCTTGGCTACTACGAGGAGGAAGGTCTCAAGTGGGAAGCGGTGTTTCAGTCCACAGGGGAGTCCCAGATGAACCTTACCACCGGAAAGACCGACGTGGGCTCCGGGCTTCTGGCCACCACCATTCAGCCTTTGGCGAACGGTTTTGACATCAAGATACCCCTTGGAATCCACACCGGATGCCAGAAGGTTCTCGTTAAAAAAAACTCGGGCATCAATAGGGCGGCCGATCTCAAGGGAAAGAAAATCGGGACCAGCGGAATGGCCGCAAGCAGCACGGTTATCACCCAGAGGACCCTGGCCAATCTCGGCATCGGCGTGGCGCCTCCGAATCTCGAAGTCGATTTTGTCATATTCCAGGCTTCGGATCTTCCCCTGGCGATTTCGACAGGGCAGGTAGACGCCATCGCCCTGGGAGACCCCACAGCATATCTGGCCGAACTAGAGCACGATCTAAAGGTCATAATCAACCAGGCGACCGACGACTACCTTAAGGACGAATTCTGCTGCATGGTTCAGCTTCGCACGGGATTCTACCTTGAACACCCCAAAGCGGCGGCGAAATTCGTCAGGGCCATTCAGAGGGCCGCGGCCTTTGTTCAGGAAAATCCCGAAAAAACAGCCGAACTTTTGGCGGAAGCGAAGCACGTGGCCGGCGATCCCAAGGTGAACGCCGAGATCCTCAAGACCTACAATTACAAGGCTTCGGTGAGCGAGGCCCGGAAGGCGATTTCCAGAAACGTTAACGATCTGAAGAGAATCGGCATTATCAAGGACGACATCGACGGCGACGAACTGACTAACCGGGTCTTCGTGGCCCTGGACGGGGTGCCTGATAATCTCTACGGCAATCCGCCGGCGAAGTAGGGGTTTTAATTAAGCACCGGCCACACCGGGGCGGGAACAAACCGTCCCTGAGGCCGGTGGTTTGAATGTAACGGGGGTACCAATGGCAAAGATTGCGAAACAACTGACCGAACTGATTGGCGACACGCCGCTTCTGGATTTGGGCAGGTATGGCGAGGGGTTCAATATCAGGGCCAGGCTTTTGGCCAAGCTGGAGTATTTTAATCCTCTGGGAAGCGTAAAGGACCGTATCGCCCTTTCGATGATCGAGGACGCCGAGGCCAGGGGCTTCATCAATAAAGATACGGTTCTTATCGAACCTACCAGCGGAAACACCGGCGTCGGCCTTGCCTTTGTGGCGGCCGCCAAGGGTTACCGGATCATTCTCGTCATGCCCGACAGCATGAGTATGGAGCGCCGTAAGCTCGTTCAGGCCCTTAACGCCGAACTGGTCCTTACCCCCGGCGCCCAGGGAATGAAGGGCGCGGTCCGCAAGGCCGAGGAGCTCCGGGCCCGGATTGAGGGCTCCTATATTCCACAGCAATTTGACAATCCCGCCAATCCCGATATTCACAAAAAGACCACGGGGCCCGAGATATGGAGGGATACGGAGGGCCGGGTAGACGCCTTTGTGGCTGGCGTCGGAACCGGCGGCACCATCACGGGGGTGGGGGAATTCCTTAAAGAAAAAAATCCGGATGTAAAAATATTCGCCGTGGAGCCTTACGATTCGGCGGTCCTTTCGGGATCGGCGCCTTCCCCCCACAAGATACAGGGAATAGGCGCCGGTTTCGTGCCGAAAGTGCTCAACACAAAAATCTACGACGAGATTTTTAAAGTGCGAACCCAGGACGCCTATGAAACCGCCCAGCTCCTCGCCGCCAACCAGGGCCTTCTGGTGGGCATTTCTTCGGGAGCGGCGGCTTTCGCCGCGACCCAGATCGCCAGGCGGCCTGAGTTCGAGGATAAGACCGTGGTGGTCCTTTTGCCGGACACGGGGGAACGTTACCTTAGCACCCCGCTTTTCGACAGCCTAGAGAGGCCCGTTTAGCATGAGAGAAGCCGGTTCCACCCCGCTGACCGAACTCAGGGCCTCCCTCAAACATCCCTGCTTTTCCGGCGAAGCCAACGCCAACCGGGGGAGGATACATCTCCCGGTAAGCCCGACCTGCAATATCCAGTGCCGGTTTTGCAGGAGGGCTTTTAACAAGGCCGAAAACAGGCCGGGGGTAAGCCTGAAGATCCTGAAACCCGAAGAAGCGGTGGAAGTGGTCAGAAAGTCCCTGGAGCTCTGCCCCGAGATAAGCGTCGCGGGCATCGCGGGGCCGGGGGACACGCTGGCTACGGATAAGGCGATCAGGACATTCGAGATCATCCACCGGGAGTTTCCGTATCTTATCAACTGCATGTCCACCAACGGGCTTCTTTTGGAGCCTTACGCGGCCGATTTGGTCCGGGTATGGGTCAAAACCCTGACGGTAACGGTCAATGCCGTTGATCCGGTTGTCCTGGACAGGATAGTTTCCCATGTCCTTTGGGAAGGCGAAATCCTTAAGGGTACCGAAGGCGCGGCGGTCCTGATCGAAGCCCAGAAGCGGGGGATTAAAAAAGCCGCCCATCTGGGGCTGGTGATCAAGATCAACATAGTCCTTATTCCGGGCGTAAACGACGATCACGTAGGGGAGATCGCCAAAACCGTAAGCGCCCTGGGGGCGTCCATTATCAACATCATCCCGCTCCTGCCCCAAAACGAATTCGCCGGATGGGACGCCCCGGACTGCGAGGTTCTTAACCGGGCCAGAGAGGAAGCCGAAAAGTATCTTCCGGTATTTAAACACTGCCAGCACTGCCGGGCCGACGCGATCGGCATTCCCGGAAGGGGGGACATTTCTTCTCTTGTTTATGGAGAAGCGAAAAAACAAGCGGAAACCGAGGAGACCTTTTCGCACGGATAATATTTTACGTTGTCCGTGGGGCCGGGGTTAAATCTTCGGTACTTTTATTAGGAGGTGTTTTTTATGAGCACATTTATTGACAGACCGAGGTTCTCCTGCGCTTTGGGCGGCGCCATGGGAACCCTTCACGCCCTGTCCAGGACGGTTACTATTGTTCACGGTTCCGCCGGATGCGCGGGCAACCTGAATAACGCCATCAATTCCAGCGCCGGTTATATGGGTTCCGGATACTGCGGCGGCCAGGCCATGCCCTCATCCAACGTGGTGGAGCAGGACGTGGTCTTTGGCGGCGAGGCCAGGCTGAGGGAGGAGATTCAGTCTACCCTCGAAATCGTTGACGGCGATCTCTACGTGGTGATCACCGGCTGTATGGTTGACATGATAAACGACGACACCGAAGCGGTAACCGCCGAGTTTAAAGACAGCAAAGTCCCGGTACTGGGCATCCCGACGCCGAGCTTTAAGGGGAACAGTTTCTACGGCTACGAACTGGTCATGCAGGGACTCGCGTCCAAGTACATCAGGCCCCAGACGAAAAAAGACCCCAAAAGCGTAAATATCCTGGGAATCGTGCCGGCCTTCGATATTTTTTGGAAAGGGAACCTCCGCGAGATCAAGCGGCTCCTCTCAAAACTCGGGCTCAAGGTAAACACCTTCTTCGGCGAGGGTGAGACCCTGGAAAACCTCAGAAACGCCGGGAACGCCGCGCTCAATATCGTCGTTTCAAACAACGCCGGCATAGACAGCGCCCGGCATTTCCAGGAAGTCCACGGTATTCCCTACCTGGTTACGCCCTTCCCCATCGGCGCCCTCGCCTCGGAGAGGTTCCTGCGGGACGTTGCCGGGGCCCTCAACATTCCGAACGAAAAAGTCAGCGAGATCCTCAAAGAAGAAAAGGAAATATATTACGATTACTTCTTCCGCGTCGCCGATGTCCTGAACGACATGGACTTACAGCGTTACGCCATCATCGTGGCGGACTCCAATTACGCTCCGGCCATTACGCGCTTTATCTCGGACGAATTAAGCTGGCTGCCGGAGCTGGTGGTGATCATTGACGGCATCCCGGCGGACAGGCAGGAACATGTGAGATCGGTTTTCAAAAACCTCAATTCGGGCCTTGAGCCCCAGGTCTTTTTTGAAACCGACGCTTCTTCGGTAAAGCGGCACCTTGCGGAGATTTGGCCCCGGAACGACGGCAGGCGTTATTACGACGCCATGAGCCCGACGGTGGTATTCGGGGGCAGCATCGAAAGAAACTTTGCGGAAGAGTTTAACTATGCCCTTATTCCGGTGAGCTATCCGCTGACGGGAAAATGCGTCATGAACAAGGCCTACGCCGGTTTTACCGGGGGACTGACTTTTACCGAGGACACTATTTCCGCGCTGGTATCGAATTTGTAAGCCGCGCTATTTCAAGGAAGCCGCGGACCCGCGGTCCGAGTCCGTAATGCGTCCGCATTACGGACAGACACTGTTTAGGAGGAATGTATGGATTATTTGGACGCGAAGGGACCCCCCTCACGGGAAGACCGGCTGAGGGCGGCGATAGCATTCGGCGGCGTGTGCTCCCAGATCAGAACCTGCGAAGGGGCCGCCAGGAACGGCTGCACCAACCTGGCCCAGAGAAGGTTCACCGAATCCCAGGGCTGCCAGTTCAATCTGTCTCTGGGCACGATCAATTCCTTAAGGAATTCGGCTACCATTTTGCACGGGGTGGTGGGCTGCGGAATCGCCTCGGTGCAGAACTGGGGCCCCAACAGGGCAAGGAAACGCCTTATCGATCCCAAGGCCGAAGGCATCGTTATGCTAAGCACCAATCTTGACGAAAGCGATGTTATCACCGGGGGCGAGCGGAAACTGCGGGAAGCGGTTCTCTACGCGGAAAGGGAATTGAGGCCCGAGACCATCGTGGTGGCCGTAAGCTGCGTGCCCGCCCTTATCGGCGACGATGTTGACGCCATCCTTGAGGACCTCCAGAAACAGGTTTCGGCGACTCTGATACCGGTTCACTGCGAGGGTTTCAAAACAAAGCTTATGGCCACGGCTTACGATTCTGTCTATCACGGCTATCTCAAAAAGCTCGTCAGGCCGCCCAAACGGCGCAGAAATATATGGGAACAGGACGAGCGACTGGCCCTTGAACGGTTCAGGAAGAGCCGCAAGGTCAATATCCTTAATATGGGCTCCCTGAGTTACGAGGACGAACTGGAGATCCGGCGCGTCCTTGAATCGCTGGACCTCAAAGTAACGTTCCTCCCGGTATACGCGGAACCCGAGGATTTTCAATATATGCTGGAGACAAGCCTCAACGTCAGCCTCTGCGGAACCCACGACGACTACTTTATCCAGCACATCGAAACAAAATACGGTGTTCCCTTTGTGGTCGACGTGATGCCCATAGGCAGGAAAAACACGGACAAATGGCTGCGCCGGATAGCGGGGCATTTCAAACTTGAGAGGGAAGTCGAGGCTCTCATTAAAAATGAAAACCAGGAGCTCCAAAAAGCCCTGGTTCCTTTCCGCGAGAAGCTCCGAGGCAAACGGGTTTACCTTCTGGGTGGGGAGATCCGTATTGTGTCCTCGGGCGAAATTATGCAGGACCTGGGAATGGAGATCGTGGGTTTTAAGGCCCACCATTACGACCGTTTTGTGGAACCCATGTTTGAGAACCTCCATGACGTTGACGACGTGCTCTACTCGGTAGCCACGAGCCAGCCCTTTGAGACCTCCAATATCATTACCAAGATCAAGCCGGACATCTGCGTGGTTCATCCGGGAGGCCAGAACGTTACCTCCCGCCACGGGCTTCCGCTGATCCCCCTTTTCGGCCGCCAGTACAACTATGTTGGTTACAACGGCGTCTTTGAATTCGCCAGACGCCTGGTAAGGAGATTCCGCAACTTTGAATACAACAAACAGATGAAGGCCAATGTACCGCTTCCGTTTAAAAAGGAATGGTACGAAAAAGATCCCTTCAGTTACATCAAGGCGGCTCCGCTGGAGGAAGGTTCGGCTGAAATCGCGAAAATGGTAGGCGCGGAATAAAATGGCGGCAATAAAGGCAAAGCAAATCGCGATCTACGGCAAGGGCGGCATAGGGAAATCGACGACCACATCGAACCTCAGCGCCGCCCTGACAGAACTCGGCTACAAGGTGATGCAGTTCGGCTGCGATCCCAAAAACGATTCCACCAACCCCCTGCGCAAGGGCATCTATGTGCCTACGGTTCTCGACACGCTCCGGGAAAAGGGCGCCGTAAACGCCAGGGATGTAATCTACGAAGGCTACAATGGGGTTTACTGCGTCGAGTCGGGCGGGCCTCAGCCCGGCGTGGGCTGCGCCGGCCGCGGTATTTTTACGGCCATAGAACTTTTCAAACAGCAGAGGGTCTTTGAGGAGCTGGATCTGGACTTCGTGATCTACGATGTTCTTGGCGACGTGGTCTGCGGCGGTTTCGCCGTCCCAATCCGTGAAGGAATAGCCCAGCATGTTTTCACTGTTTCATCCTCGGATTTTATGTCGATTTACGCCTCAAACAATCTTTTTAAGGGAATCACAAAGTACTCCAAATCGGGCGGGGCGCTGTTGGGCGGAGTCATCGCCAATTCGATAAACCTGCCCTACGCCAAGGAGATCATCGACGATTTCGCGGCTAAAACGCAGACAAAGGTGATGGAGTACATTCCGAGGTCCGTAACCGTTACCCAGTGCGAACTCCAGGGAAAAACGACAATAGAGGCCGCCCCCGATTCGGCCCAGGCGAAAGTCTATCTCTCCCTGGCCCGGAAGATCGCGGACCATACCCATTCAAAAACCCCGGCGCCCCTGGGAGTTCAGGAACTCCGGGACTGGGCCGAGTATTGGGGGAAGTGCCTCCTGGCTCTTGAAACCGGCGAGGTAGGTCCGGAACTGGCGACAAATCTGTAAATATGGTGTAATGAGGTGAGCTTGTTCCAAAACCCGGTTGGTTTTGGAACAGCCTCGGGTGAAAGGAGGAAGAGCCCATGCCGAAAGAGATACTCGTTATAACCGGAAGCCCCCGCCGCGGGGGGAACAGCGATCGGCTGGCCGACGCCTTTATCAAAGGCGCCCAAGAGGCGGGTCACGGGACGTATAAGTTTGAGTCGGCTTACAAAAACGTCCAGGGATGCAGAGGCTGCGATATGTGCTGGGCTTCCACGATTAAACCCTGTGTGGTAAAAGATGATTTCTTTGAACTTGTCCCGCTGATCGAGAAATGCGCCGTCCTTGTATTGGCAAGCCCCATTTATTTTTGGGGCTTCAGTTCCCAGATAAAAGCGGTAATCGATCGCTTCTACCCGTACTCTAAAACCGAAGGGAAAAAGCGTATCGCCGTTAAAGAAAGCATCTTGCTCTTAAGCCTGGGCGACACCGAAGACGCGACATATAGTCACGCGGCGCTCTCGTACAAAGACATAGCTGATTATATGGAGTGGAAAGATCGCGGCGTCATCGCGGCAAAAGGGATGAATAAAAAAACGGATATTTTAAAGAGCGAAGCCCTGGCGCGAGCCGGAGAACTCGGCCGGGCGGTTTAGTAAATCCGCGCCGCCGGCGCCGAATTTCCGCGGCCCGCGGCGGCCCGTTTCCCGCCGGAGCAATTCACCGGGGAAGCCGGCCCGCGGCGCCTCCCGGGTATTCCCCGGCGGACGCTTTTTACGGTCCTTTAGCGCCCGGACTTAAAGGCCTGTTCCAGACAGGCGTTTATTTCTTCCACGCTGATATAGTCAGGATCAAATTCCCCGAGCCATTCATTGATATAGTTGTATTCCTCGTGGTTTGGGTCTTTTACTGTTTCCAGCATGGACTCATAACCCCAAACGCCCCCCGAATCCTCCGGCGGGGCCGCCCGCCGCCCTCCAAGACAGCGGGGCCGCGTCAAATCCCACTTTTCCTCGCCGGGGGGGATGATTTTGGACACGCTAATCTCATGCTCCCAGGAATCGCCAAAATCATAGAGGTAGCTGAATTTCTGTTTCGGCTGCAGTTTCAGATCGTAAAGACAAACACTATCTTCATCGGTCATGTCGTCCCAGTAATCGAAATCCGCATCCATCACTCCGTACCGCGCCGAATTGACGGTAAAGACATGCAGGTGAGCGTTATCCCAGTCAAAGGCAATCTGGAGAATCGTGTGAAGATCCCCCAGCGTACAGCCCGCCGGCACACTCAGCTTCCGCCAGATTGACGGCCTGCTTTCTTTAATGCTTACCCGCAGCACATAGGCCAGTTGGGGATGATTGGATTTGGTTTTCTTGCTCATAGGCGCCAGTATACCACGACAGCCGGGTTTTGAAACAGCTTCGGTTGTTTAAGGCTTTCTTAACAAGGGCCCTTGGGCCTATACTGGAGCCATGGAATTCGTCATTACCGGTGAGGAACGACAGGCCCTGCTCGCGGACGCGCGGGAGAGCATCGCGGCGAAGCTTGAGGGCCGCCAGCCTGTCTACAGTCGTAGTCCCGCCCTGGAACGATTGACGGCGGGGGGAAATTCCGCCCTGGCCAAGCCCTGCGGGGCCTTCGTTACCCTCCACATCAAGGGAGCGGGACGGAATGACAAACCGGCCCTGCGGGGCTGTATCGGCAGGATGACCGCCGCCTGGCCCCTGGAGAAGACCGTGCGGAACATGGCGGTGGAGGCGGCCTTCGGAGACCCCCGCTTCCCTCCCCTTTCCCCGGAAGAATTTCCCCGCTGCTCCCTCGAGATCTCCGCCCTTTCCCCCATGAGCCCCTGCCCCGATCCCCGGGAGGTAAAGGTAGGCGTCCACGGGCTCTACCTTGTCCACCGGGGCCGGGCCGGGGTGCTGCTCCCCCAGGTACCGGTGGAACAGGGCTGGGATCTGGATCAATACCTGGACTACATCTGCGTTAAGGCGGGCCTGCCCGCCGGTTCATACGGGGAACCGGGAGCCCAGCTCTCCACCTTTACCGCGGTGGTATTCGGGGAAGACGGCTAAATGGAGCGGCGTCTTTCGGGTTTTTTTACCTCCCTTACCGCGGCCCGGTCGGCTTACCGCCCGGATAAGACCGCGTCTTTTTCGCTGCCGGGAGACCCCCTGGTTACCGGGCTGGCCTACGATTCCCGAAAGGTAAAGCCGGGAAACCTCTACTTCGCCCTGAAGGGCCTCCATACGGACGGGCATACATACATCGGACAGGCGCTGGAAAACGGGGCTTCCGTGGTGGTTCACCAGGACGAGCTAAGGCCGGGGGATTTTAAAAGGGGAACCGTTTTCCTCAGGGTAAAGGATTCCCGTTTCGCCATGTCCCCCATAGCCGCCGCTTTTTACGGCTACCCCTCCCAAGGCATGACGGTTATCGGCGTAACCGGCACCGAGGGAAAGAGTACCACCGTGTACCTTATCTGGCAGCTCCTGCGGATTTTGGGGAAAAAGGCTGGGTTTTTCTCCACCGTCCAGTACAGCCTGGGGGGGGATGAATTACCGAACCCGGAGCATCAGACTACCCCGGAGGCTACCGATGTCCAGCGGCTCCTCTACGAAATGGCGGAAGGCGGCGCGGAATACGCGGTGGTGGAGAGCAGCTCCCACGGCCTTTCGCCCCGGACGAACCGTCTGGGAGACGTGGATTTTACCGTGGCGGTCATGACCAACCTAACCCGGGAGCATCTGGAATTTCACGGAACCTGGGAACAGTACCGGGACGATAAGGGGAACCTCTTCCGGGCCCTGGGCCGGCACGGCGAATCCGGCGAATATCCGGCCTCCTTCGGCGTTGTCAACGCCGACGATCCCAGCGCCGCCTGGTTCGCCGCCGAGACGATCCGCGAAGTCCTGACTTACAGCGTCAACGGGCTGGAGGCGGATCTTTCGGTCCACGCTATCGAAAGCGGCGCTTACGGGAACTGGTACGAGGTACTGGTCCGGGAAACCGGCGAGGCTATCGATGTCCGGGACAAGCTTCCCGGCGGTTTTAACGCGGGAAACGTACTAGCCTCCCTGCTGGTTGTCTCCAAGCTCCTGGCCCTGCCGGTCCGGGACCTGGCCGCCCAAATACCCCGGCTTAAACCGGTACGGGGCCGCATGACCGGCGTCCCCAACCGGCTGGGCATAGAAATACTGGTGGATTACGCCCATACCCCCTCTTCTTTCGAGGCCATATTCCCCCCCTTAAGGCTCAGGCTCAAAAAATCCGGGGGGCGTATCATCAGCCTCTTCGGTTCCGCGGGGGAGCGGGACACCCAGAAGAGAAGCGAGCAGGGAAGGGTCGCGGCGAAATATTCGGACTATATCGTTCTTGCCGACGAGGATCCCCGGGGTGAAAAACCCGCGGACATTCTTGAGGAAATAGCCGGAGGCTGTTTCGCGCCGGCGGAAGAGGGGATTCCTCCCGGGAAAGAGGAGGGCAGGCCGGAATGGAAGCGGGGGGAGAACCTTTTTCTTATCCCCCACCGGCCCGAGGCCATACGAAAGGCCCTTTCCCTGGCAAAGCCCGGCGATCTGGCGCTGTTCCTGGGGAAGGGCCATGAAAATTCGATCATCTACGCCGACCGGGTCATGCCCTACGACGAGATAGAGGAAGTAGAAAAAGCCGTGGCGGAACTGGAGGCCCGGGGACCTGTATAGGAGTGTATCATGGCAAAGGAAGCGGACGGGGAATTCATCAAAAAACTGGAAGCCTGGACAGAGGCGCGCCGGGAAGAACTGGTGGCGGATCTGATAGGGCTGGTTAATATCCGCAGCGTCAGGGAAGCGCCGACGCCCGGGCAGCCTTTCGGTCCGGGCCCCGCCGCGGTAATCCATCGGGGGCTGGAGATGGGAAAGCGCTACGGCTTTGAAACCGAGAACGACGAATATTACAGCCTGAGTTTTATCCTGAAGGGCCGGACCGAAAAAGAACTGGGCATTATCAGCCATGTTGACGTGGTGCCCGAAGGAAACGGCTGGACTTACGAGCCTTACCAGGCCAAGGTCGTGGACGGTTACGTCGTGGGCCGGGGTTCGGGGGACGACAAGGGGCCTTCGGTGGCGGCGCTTTACGCGCTGCGGGCCCTGAGGGATCTGGACGCCGGATTAAGCCATTCGGTCAGGCTTATCTGGGGCGCCAACGAGGAAAGCGGCATGGAAGACGTGAAACACTACCTCAAGACCCATACCAGGCTCCCCGACTTTACCATCGTGGCCGACGGCGGGTTTTCGGTAAACATAGGCGAGAAGGGCGGACTCTCGGCGGATCTGGTCTTTGATATCGGCCCGGACTCGGGAATCCTGGACTTCCGCGGGGGCGTGGCGAGGAACGCCGTGCCCGATTACGCCTTTATGGTGCTCAAGGCGGAGCTGGCCGGGGTGGAGGCGGCCCTGAGGGGGAAGGACGCGGCGGTATCCGGGGAAGACGGGGCGGTAAAGGTGGAGACCCGGGGAGTGGCGCGCCACGCGGCGCGGCCCGAAGGATCGGTAAACGCCATCCAGAAACTGGCCCGGATCGTCACCGGCGCGAAGCTCCTGGAGGGCAGGGCCCGGGAGGCGGTGGAATGTATCGCCCGGACTTTTTCCGACTATTACGGCGCCGGCCTGGACATTGCCTCGGAGGACGATATCTCGGGGAAAACCACCCACGTCGGCGGCCTTATCCGCTTTGAGGGGGAAAAGCTGATCCAGAATTTCGACTCCCGGGTGGCTATCCGTACCGATCCGGCGAGCCTGATCCCGAAACTGGAGGCCCTGGGAAAGGAAAAGGGCTTCGGCGCGGAAAATATCCGTACCAGCCCTTCCCGCTACGACCCGCCGGACAGCCCGCCGGTAAAGGTTCTATTTGAAACGGGGAAAGAGTTCCTGGGCGACCGGCTCAAGCCCCCCGCCACCAGCGGAGGGGGAACCCACGCCAAGTTCTTTCCCCGAGCCATCCCCTTCGGGGCGGGCTTCCCTCCGCCTGAGCCCTTCGGTTCCGCCCACGCGGCTGACGAGGCCGCCGCCATAGACGATCTCCTGAAGGCGGCGCAAATCTACGCGGTGGATCTGATCCGGCTGGACAAACTGTACGTTTAAGGGGCCGCTTATTCGGGAAATGCGCGGTTCAGCATCTCCCGCATCGCCCGGCGGTTTTTGTAACGGATCCTGTACTGACCAAGCATATCTGCGGCCAGGGCGGCGCCGCCTTTTATGTTCGACATGGTCTTTAACCAGCGGATAATATCCTCGTAGGAAGAACGCCCCGTATGCTGTTCCGCGTAGGCGTCAAGGGTCTTACGGAACAGGGCAAGGACCCGCTCGGGATATTCGCCGGCGACGATCCGGTAATACTCGTTTACCTTGGAAACGGAAGGGTATTTTTCAAGATACAGCAACAGGGCTTCGGCGTCTTTCTCCGCCGCCATAAACTCCGCCGCGGAATCACTGAAGTATTTGTCGCCGCCCCGGTAGTGTTTAACCAGGGATTTGGCCGCCTTGGGCCATTCGGCGGCGCTGAAGCTTGATTTATAGATCCGGTAATATTCTTCCAGGAAACAGTCTTCAATGAAGCGATAGGCGATTTTCCGTATATTCGGCGTATCCCTTTCTTTTCGCGCGATGTCAAGCAGAAATTTATCCCATCCATCCGTCCGGCGGCGGTTTCCCCGATCCTCCCCCTCCCCTTCCTTAACATCGGCGATCAGCTTCTTCGCTTCCCCGTACTTCTTTTCTTCGATGTATTTTCCGACAAGCTCTTTCCGGAAGGATACAATCTGTATATTGTTCCGGACAAGTTCCCGGGCCTTTTCCTCCTGCCCGTTTTCCCTATAAACATTCAACTTCCGTCTGAGTATTTTTTCCGCCCCGTATGAGCTTTTGTCCTCGATTTCCTCAAGCAATTTGTCCTGTAAAACAAGGAATTC
>JAITQR010000119.1 GCA_031288815.1 Treponema sp. | reverse complement strand
TAGCCCCTCGATTAGCCTAAAAGACATACTTTGAAATTTTACCACCAAGGCCGAAGGCCAGGCGAGGAAGGCGCACAAAGGAAGGATAAAATTAGGAAATCCGGCCCTTCGTGTACCTTTGTGCGCCTTCGTGGTTAATATTCTTTATTTCTGGTTTCCTTCTTACCCGGCTGTTTAGTTCAATCAACCTACTAGACGCCGGGAAAGGCCGGTAAGCTCCGGCGCTTTGTCGCGCTTCGCGCGTAAAAATGGATTTATACCTCGCGGAGTGGGAAAGGAGTTTTTTGATCTGGCTTTTTTGGGTAAAAGGGCGAGCCGCCCCGGGCAAAGAAACCCACAAGCGCCGCAGGCTGACAGGCCCCGCGAATTCCCCGGATCGGGGAAGGCCCGGATCCTCCGGAAAACAAAGAAACCCGGTTTTCCGTAGGCCTACGCGACGCGCAGCCTGCCGGAAAACCGGGTCAACGAATGGAGAGTGGTCTGCCCAAAAAGGAACCAGCTTCGCGGACAGACGCTAGACACCCGGGCGGACCCGGTACCTACCTTTTGAGATTAGCCGGGGGGCAGAATCGGAGAGAGGCGGATGATCCTTCCCCCCAACATACTCAAATCCAATATAGTAAGTTTTAGCTAACTATATTAGATGAACCTAACATACCATCATCAAAAAACTTTGTAAAGGGGTTTTTGAAAAAAATTTGAAAAAAAATGTAAAAAAAACCGTCCATGACGCTACTCGGGCCGGTTTACCGTGAGACGCCACACCCGTCCGGCGCTAAGCCCCCAGCGCCGCCTCGCGTAGGCGGAAAAGGCCTCCGCTTCGGCGCGGAAAGCCCTGACCAGTTCCGGCCAGGAGCCGGCGGCCTCGTCCTTTTCGGGCAGTATTGTCCGGCGCCAGGATGAGGCGTCGATCCGGCCCGCCAGGGTTTCGCCGAAGTAGGCCCCCGCCCGGGAGACAGGCTGCTGCAGCACGTGGGCCATAAACTCGTTCACCACCAGGTACTGATCCTTGATGTCGTAGTGCTGGTAATCGAAATAGGAAAGGATAAAGCGCTTCGCCGTCCGGGAGAGGCTGTCCCAGCGGGAGCGGCTGAAATCCCGGAAATCCTCGTCGATAAAAAAAAGACCGTGGTAGGCTTCGTGGACCATAAAGAGGGAACGGAGATAGCCAGGGGATTCCCGGGAGACGGAGATGATCCCTCCCTCCCCGGCCCTTATTTCCCCCCCCTCCCTCCGGATGATCCCCCGGTCAAGCAGTATCCCCTCAAGCTCCCGTTCCTCGGCCAGCAGGGGAAAATCCTGGATCCGGGCAAGCTCGAAAAACCGGGCCAGATCCTCGGCGCGGTAGTCGTGGGCGTTCCAGCCGTGCTGATCGGCGATCTCCCCGTCTCCGGCCAGCCGACCCCGGTAGCCCGCCTTCTCGACGAAAAAGGCCAGCCGTTTGAAAAGCCGATCCTGGACGGCGTAATCGGCGGTATCGAAGATCAGTATGGAGGGGAAACTTTCCCAAGCGAACACCTCGTAGGTCCGGTTCCGCCAGGAATCCCGGGGATAGGAGAGGATAAGCCCCGGATCGAGGGCTACGGGGAGGGGAAAGGGCCGATCCTCTCCGGGGCTGAGCCGGAGAAGTTCCAGGCCCGGCGCGTTCACCAGGATTGGGTAGGGCTCGGCCGGGAAAAAACCGGAGGGGATTCGGACTTCCGCCTGCCGGGGAAGGGCTTTGACGCGGAGTCCCGCCGCCTCAACCGTCAGCTCGCCGGCATCCTCCGTCCGGCCCGCGTCTCCCCCGGCGGTGCTTTTCACGGAAAGATCCCCGCCGAACCTGAAAGAGGGGGGCGGGTCTATCCCGAACCGTCCCTCCTCCAAGACGTAGACAAAGGGGGTGGCGAAAAGGACGCCCGCCGAATCCCGGAAAAAGCCGTACCAGCGGGGCACGATCCGCAGCCCCCGGAGCCGGACGGAAAGGGGGTTCCGGAGTTTCCGCCTCAGATCCCCCTCTCCCTCCACGGTAAGGCTGAAGCCTTCCAGATAGCCTTCGGCCAGGGGAATGGCGTAACGGAGCGGGGTTTCCGCGCCCGGATTTTCGCCCAACGCCGGAAGAAAGGAAGGATCCCAGGGCAAAACCCAGGCGCCGCCCCCGGAGACCCTGATAACCAGTTGAAGGGGGCTTTTCAGTTCCCCCGCGTCCCCCTTCCCCCTTCCCGAAACGCTCTGGTACTCCAGCTCCAGGGCCTCCAGGGGCCCGACCCGAAGGGGGGGATCAAAACGGTACTCGAAAACATCGCCGGTTTTCGAAATATCCAGGCTTCCCGAAACGGCGTTTCCGCCCAGCCCGTAAAGGGAACCGTCGGCGGGAAAACTTACCAGTTCCCGCCGGGGGCAGGAAAGAAGGAGAACCGAAAGGAGAAAAAAGGAAAAACAAGCCGGGGTTTTCCCCCGATTCAAACGACTCAAAGGGAAACGATTTTTCTGGCCATCACCTGGGCCAGGGAATATTTCCGTTCCAGGTTTACCTCGGGAGCGTTACGGAGAAAGGTCTCAAACTCGGCGGCACAAGATTCGGGCAGGAGGGGGAGTTCCCTTACCTGTGTGTACTACGCCCGGTGGGAAGGTTCAAAGCGGCGGTTAACGCAGAACAGGGTAAGGCAGGCGTTTTTGATAAACCCGGCGGAGGCGATAAGATAATGAAAATCGTCTCTCTGAAAAAGAGCCGCCCCCAGATCCCCCAAGAAATGTTCCATTTTCGACTGGTTGGCGTAGCGTATGGTTTCCCAGAAAGAATCGCTCAAATTATCAAGCCGCTTACGGATATCGTTTATCCAGTTGCCCCGGGAAAAGAGCAGTTCCCCCTTGGCAAGCCGGTAAAAGCCGTAAGTCCCCGAATCCTTGATAAGCCACAGGGATTCGAGTTTCCTGTCGGCGATATCCACCAGTTCTTCTATTTTCGCCCTGCTTTTGAATTCCAAACGTACCGGGATATTCCCGATAAGAAAACGATCCTTCGTGGACTGGCTGGAAGTCTCAAACCCCCCCACGTCTTCGCCGTACAGACGGCACCGTTCATCGGCTTCCGGTACCGGCTCGGAGTGAAACACATCAAGGATCAGGGCAAAATAAGGGTCCAGGGGATCGGGCAGGGCCGCCTCGTTCAGGGACACGCACTCGATCCCCGGCCAGGCGGAAAGGGTTTCCGCGAAACGATCCGCCAGCAGTTTCGTCTTATACCTCATCTCGGTTCCTTTACACTCGCTTACTTTGCGTCATTTACTTTGTATAATGATAGTGTATGAGACATGGCGTGGGAAGTGGGAAGATCCGTATGGCGGCGCTTATCCCCCATCGGGACAGCCGCGGAATCCTCCGGGCCTACAGCGGGGAACTTTTTGCCCGGGGTTTTGCCGGAGCCTGGTCTTTCCCCTGGGCCGCCCCCCTGGCCCTTTTAACCCGGCCCCTTGAGGGGGAGGAGCTTTCCTTCCTGGCCCGTTCGGTGCGGAAAAAAAGCCTCGCCGCGCCGGGGGAAGGCAAATTCGGCGTGGGAAATCCCCTGCGCTTCCCCCTGCCCGAGTTCCCGCCCTTCTCCGAAGGGAACGGGGGACTTTCGCCGGGGGCCGCTCTCTGGGGGCCCGAAATCGGCCTTAAACTCCGGCCGGATGATTTCGGCCCTTCCGGGTCCCTTGCCCTGCGCCGGGTTTTCCACCGGCCCGTTCTGGCCTGCGCCGTCCTGGGGGCGGAGGAGCCTTCCCCGCCGCCGCCGTCCGCCTTCTCCTTCGGAGCCGCCGCGGTGGCCAACATGAGCTACGGCCCCCTTGGTTCCGGGGACGCGGCCTATTCATTCGCCTGGGAGATCGGCGAACTCCACTGGCTTCCCGCGCCGCGGCGGAAGCGGCCCGGTCGCCGCCCCGGTACGGGAACCACGCCGGAGGAGCCGGGAAATCCGCCCGGCTTTGAAACCGGCCCGGACCCTCAAGAGGAGGGGCGGGAATGAGGGAAACAGGCTGGTTTTCCCAGGAGGGAGGCCTTTGCCGCCTGAAGATCAAGGCGGTTCCGGGGGCCTCGAAGACGGAAATCGCGGGCCTCAAGGACGGCTGCCTGCGGATACGGATAGCCGCCGCCCCGGAAGACGGCAAGGCGAACGCGGAACTCCGGGCCTTCCTCGCCGGGGCCCTGGGCTGCCCCAAAGGGGAGGTGGTTCTGCTGCGCGGGGAAAGATCCCGGCTCAAAACCCTGACGGTTCCCGCCTTATACCGGGAAAAGGCGGAGGCTTTGGGAAACAGCTAAGAAGCCGAGGCTGTTCCAAAACTTCAGCTTTTGGAACAGCTACCTTGAATCTATCTGTTGAACTGCTTTCTATAGAGCAGGTCTTCAGGCTTTTAGCCTTGCAAAACCGCTGAATTTAAGGCCAATAGGGCTCCCAGTTTATCGGGATAATTGGAAATAATGCCGTCCACCCCCTGTTCAATACAGAGCCTCATTTCTTCATCAGTGTCGACGGTCCAGACATGCACCGCCAGGGCCTTTTCATGGGCCTTACCCGCCAGCTCCGGGCTATAGGCAAGGCAGCTGACCCGGGGATGAATGGCGTCTATCCCATGGCCGCTGGTATAGCCGGCGGCATCCAGCAGGGGACAACTATACAAAAGACCGGCCCGGATACTCCGGTCAATTTCCTTGCATTTTTTCATGGAAATATGATTAAAAGAAGAAAGAAAAACCGCCTGTTCCGCCCCCAGGGCCTTTATGCGGCCGATGACTTTTTCTTCAATCCCCTGATAAAACACATCACAGTTTTTGAGTTCCAGATTCAGGACGAGATGATGATCCAGCACGATTTCCAGCAGATCGTCCAGGTGGAGGATCCGCTCCCCGGCAAATTCCCGCCCCTTCCAGGAACCGATGTCCAATTCCCGCAG
>JAITQR010000098.1 GCA_031288815.1 Treponema sp. | reverse complement strand
CTCCGGAATCGGCCTGTCCATAGCCGCCGCCATTGTGGCCGCCCACGGCGGGACCATCTCCGTTGAGAGCGGGGAACAGGGCGGGAGCAGCTTCCGGGTGGAGCTGCCGGACTAGCAGTCTGTTGCATTTTTAGAAGCTTGGTAGTTGGATATCTGGTATACTGTTCAAACGGAGGCGTATCATGCGATGGGACCGGCGGGAATTTATCGACCTTATGACCTTTAACCATCCCAGGCGGGAGATGTTCTATGAGACCATGGGACTCCTTGTGGGGCTGGACGAGGAATGGAAGGCCCAGGGCGCCACGCCTGGGGAACTGGATCTTTCGGCCTTTGGGTTTGATTACGTCCACGCCAAGGCGCTTGGCAATACCGGGGCCATCCATACTCAGCAGGAAGTTATCCTGGAGGATACCAACGGCTACGTGATAAGCCGGGATTCCTGGGGCCGCCTGGTAAAGATGATCAAGGGTACGGCCACCATTCCCCTCCCCCTCTCCTACCCGGTAAGGACCATGGACGACTGGCTCACCATGAAGCCGATGTTTGAATACGACGAGTCCCGGATTGACCTTGACGAGATAGAGGAGGCAAAGGCCCTCCAGGCACAGGGAACCATGATCAATGCCTCCATCCCCGGGGGCTACGATTTTCCCCGGGAACTCATGGGGGAGGAGCATGCCTGCCTCTGCTACTACGACGATCCGGAGCTGATGCAGGACATCCTGAACACCGCTTCAGAAACCAGTTTCCGGGTGCTGGAGAAGATAAGCCGCCTCATCACCATTGACTGCCTTACGGTACACGAGGACATGGCCGGCAAAGGGGGACCCATGATCGGCCCCAGCCTGGTAACCGACTATATCCGCCCCTATTACCGCCGGATCTGGGACATGCTCGGTTCCCGGGGAACCAAACTCTTCGCCCAGGATTCGGACGGGGACATAAACCCGGTGCTGGCCGCCTTTGCCGACGCGGGGGTCAACATCTTCTTTCCCTGCGAACCCGCGGCGGGGATGGACACGGTGGCGATCCGTAAAAAATTCGGCAAACAATTCGCCATGCTCGGCGGTATCGACAAGCATATCCTCCGCCGGAGCAAGGAAGAGATCCGGCAGGAACTGGAGTATAAACTTCAGGATAGCATGCGGGGCGGCGGCATGTGTTTCAGCCTGGATCACCGGATCCCCAACGGCACCCCCCTGGAAAACTACCGTTACTACGTAAGAACCGCCCAGGAAATACTGGGCATAGACGGCAGCGAAAAAGGCTGGTTCCGTTTTTTCTGAAAACGGATTGCCCGGCGGCGGGGGACTATGACACAGGTCGCTATTGTTGAAGACAATTTCGCAACTCAGGAACTTCTGTGGGACTACCTGCACCGTTACGAGATAGAGAACCAGGAGACCTTTGAGATCGCCCTTTTTCGGGACGGGGCGGAAATTATTCAGAATTACCGGCCCCGGTTTGACATCATACTGCTGGACGTGCGGATGGAAACAGTCGATGGTTTTACCGCGGCAAAGCATATCCGGACGGTTGATGAACACGTGATCTTAATCTTTGTTACCAACATGGGGCAGTACGCAATCAAAGGTTACGAAGTGGATGCCCTCAGCTACCTTCTTAAACCGGTTCCCTATTCTGCCTTTTCCCGGGAGATAAAACGTTCCTTACAGCGACTGCGACAAAGCACAACACAACAACACCTTACCCTGTTTAACGAAAGTGGTTTTACCAGGCTGGACATGAGGAAGATCCTGTACGTGGAACGGGACCGGCACAGGGTTTTGGTGCATACGGAAGACCGCGTCTATTCCGCGGTGGGAACGATTAAGAGCATCGAAGCGAAACTGGACACCGGGTACTTTTCCCGGTGCAATTCGGGCTATATCGTCAACATGGCCCATGTGACGGAGGTTAAGGACAACTGTGTCCTCGTGGGAAAACACCGCTTGTCTATCAGCCGGCCCAAAAAGAAGGCGTTTATGACGGCCCTGACGGACTATTTTGGGAGCGGCCTTACATGAGCGCCGAAACACTTCCGGATATACCCCGGCTTTACACCGCCCTGGCCGAGTGGGCCGCCTGTGTGGTTTATATTCTGATATTAAAAAAACGCTTTTCCGGCCCCCGGATGGTCTTGGGCATCGCCCTGGGCCTGCCCTTCCAGGTGATGATCCAGCTTGTGGCCGGGACACTTCCCCTGGCCTTGTGGGTACCCGGCATGATCGCCGCGGTGATCGGTATGTACGGCATAATCCGCGTCAATTCCGGTGTTTCCCCCCTGGATGCGGGCTACTGCTGCATAAGCGCCTTTATCCTGGCGGAATTCGCCGCGTCCCTTAGTTGGCAGTTGTACTGTTACTTTTTCTCGGTGGCTACCGATGCTATTAGCCCCGGGGGCGCCTCCGTTACGCTGCTGGTATACGGAATTGTTTTTGTCCTCATGTTTTTCTTCGAGCAAAGGCACATGGAACGGGATGGAACGCTCAGGATCCGCCGCAAAGAATTCGTGGCCGCGGCCCTTATCGCCTCGGCAACCTTTGTGATCAGCAATATCAGCTTCGTAACCGCCAACACGCCCTTTAGCAGCCGTCTGGTATCGGAATTGTTTTATATCCGTACCCTGGTGGATTTTTGCGGATTGGTTATCCTCTATACCCATCAGGAACAGCGCCGGGAAATGCAGCTTCAATCGGAACTAAAAGCGGTGGAAAGCATATTGCAGCGCCAGTTTACCCAATACCAGCACTCCCGGGAAAGCATGGACCTTATCAACCGTAAATACCACGACATGAAACATCAGATTGCGGTTATCCGTGCCGAAGCTGATCCGGCAAAACGGGCGGCCTACCTTGACGAACTGGACAACGAGATCAAGCAGCACGAGGTTCAAAACAAGACCGGTAACGGGGTACTTGATACGCTGCTTGCCGCCCAGAGCATGATCTGTCAAAAAAACAACATCTCCTTAACCTGCGTTGCCAACGGCGCCCTGCTGAACTTTATGGATGTGATGGATATTTGTTCGATCTTTGGCAATGCCCTGGACAACGCCATCGAAGGGGTCCAAACCACGGCGGAAGCGGAAAAACGGCTTATCCGCGTCGCCCTCTATTCGCAGAACAAATTTATCCTCGTGTGCTTTGAAAACTATTTTGAAGGGGATATCAAACTGGCAAACGGCCTCCCGGTCACCACCAAACGCGATAAGGACAACCACGGTTTTGGCCTTAAAAGCATCCGCTACGCCGC
>JAITQR010000097.1 GCA_031288815.1 Treponema sp. | reverse complement strand
ACTTCCTGGAGGACCGGCGATCGGCGCTTTTCGCCACCGATTCTTTCTGGGAGGGGGTGGACGCCCCGGGGGACACCCTGCGCCTGGTGATCCTCTGCCGTCTTCCCTTTAGAGCCCCCAACGATCCGGTCTTCGAGGCCCGGCGGGAGAACCTTGAACGGCAGGGGCGGAACCCCTTTATGGAGCTTTCCCTCCCCGAGGCGGTGATGAAATTCAAGCAGGGTTTTGGCCGGCTCATGCGCCGATCCAGCGACCGGGGGGTGGTGGCGGTGCTGGACGGCCGGCTTCTCCGCAAAAGTTACGGGGAAATCTTCCTCCGCTCCCTGCCCGAGACCAGGACAAGCTTCGGGGATTTCAGGAGCCTCCTGAGGGACACGGAAGCTTTTCTCTTTTAGCGCGGTCGGCCTATGGGTCCATATATCGTTTTCACTTAGAAAAATGGTGGTGCAATGCGATATATTGTGTATTCCCTCCCGGGTCGTTACCATGGAACAAATGAACGCGGAACTATACCAGAAACGCTGGGATCGAGCCCGGGAAAAAATGCGGGAAGAGAACCTTACCGCCCTGCTCCTGGTTCCCACCACGGATCTCTATTACCTTACGGGCTTTCGGGGCCATATCTCCGATAGGTTTACCGCTTTCCTTCTTACCCTGGAGGGGGCGTTCTTTCTCTACCCGGTTTTTGAGAAAAACCGGATCAACCGGGAGCTGCTGGACAGCGCCGAGTGCCTTCCCTACCGGGACGGGGAAGATCCCTACGGAACGTTTATCGATCTTTTGCCCCAAAAAGACGGCCCTGTGGCGGCGGATACCCGGATCTGGGGTTCCGTGCTTCTTGCCCTGCAGGAGAGGCTCCCCAAAGTCCGCTGGCTCGACGCGGGGAAGATCCTTGTCCCCTTGCGGATGCGAAAGGACGGGGAGGAGTACCGCCTGCTCCGGGAGGCCCAGCGCCTGGCCGCTTTGGGCCTTGAGGAACTCTACAAATGGGGGCTTGAGGGCCGGACTGAAAGGGAAACGGCGGCAAAGCTCACCGAATTCTGCGCCCAGGCGGGGCTGGAACAGGCAGACTGGGGGCCGATAGTGGCGTCCGGGCCGAACGGCGCGAACCCCCACCACCTAAGCGGCGAGAGGCTCATCACCCGGGGAGACCCGGTGGTGATCGACTTTGGCGGGGTATACGGGGGGTATCAGGCGGATATGACCCGTACCCCGGTGATAGGAAAGGCCGGCGGGGAATTCAAGGCGGTCTACGAAACCGTGCTTGCCGCCAACGAGGCTGCCTTCGGGGCGGCAAAGCCCGGAAGGCCCTGCGAAGCGGTGGACGCCGCGGCCCGGGATCTGATCAGCCGGGCGGCTTACGGCGAATATTTCAACCACCGGCTGGGCCACGGTATCGGTCTGGACCTCCACGAGGATCCCTACATGGTGAAGGGTAATACGCGGCTTATCAGCCCGGGGATGGCCTTTTCCGATGAGCCGGGGATCTACCTGCCGGGCAAATTCGGCGTCCGTATCGAGGACATTATCTTTATGGGGGAAAAGGAAGCGGAACGGCTTACCCCCTTTCCCCGCCAGTTGAGAGAGCTGTAAACAGGCTTAGCCGGGAGCCTGCCGCGCTTGTCCGGCGTTCTCTTGACCCCATACGCCGTATTGAAAAAAGCGCAAAAATTCAATAAATTAGCCCTTACCGGTAAGGCCTTTCCAAAACCCCGGTTTTTGGGAAAGTTCCTGGTTTTCCAAAATTCAGACAAGCGAGGATGAAAAGCGTATGAAAAGATCTGTTCTGTTCCCGGCTCTGGCCCTTCTGGTTCCGGCCCTGCTCTTCGCCGGCGGTTCATCGGAGAAAAAAGCCGCAAGCGGAGGGGAAGCTAAGGAAAAGCACCTTATCGTGGCGGCAAACCCCGACTTTGAGAGTTTTGATCCCGCCATCGCCTACGAGCCTTTCAGCTCGTGGATAATGGGTTCCTGCTACAACACCCTGATGGAATACGATGGCAGTATTGACAAACTGGTGCCCCGAGTGGCGGAAAGCTATGCCGTTTCCGGTGACGGCCTCAGCTACACGTTCAACCTGCGGAAAGATGTAAAATTCTCCAGCGGCAACCCGCTTACTTCCGCCGATGTCAAATGGTCCCATGAACGGGCCTGGAATATCCGGGGCAACGGCTCCTTTATGCTCGGCGGCGTGGATCGGATCGAGACCCCCGATAATTACACGGTGATCTACCGGCTTAAGCAGGTGGATCCTGTTTTTCCCACCAAGCTGAGCTATGTGACCCTGGACATTCTTGACAGCAAGACAGCCGGGGAACACGGGGCGACCAACGCGGAAAACGCCAAAACCGCCGATACCGCCAAAACATGGCTGGACAACAATTCCGCCGG
Organism: Treponema sp.; assembly: GCA_031288815.1. The sequence goes on along the minus strand of JAITQR010000097.1, from coordinate 3,519 downwards.
ATCCGGCCCTTACCGTATCCTCTCCTACACCCCCAAGGTGGAAGTGGTTCTGGAACGGAATCCCAATTACTGGAGAACCCCCGCTTACTATGACAAGGTCACCCTTAAAGCGGTGGCGGATTCCAACGCCCAGTTGATGATGCTTCGGGCCGGAGATGTGGATGTAGCCTTCAACCTGAGCCCGGAACAGATTCAGACCCTCCAGGGGGTTCAGGGAATTACCATTATGGACGCCCGTTCTTTGACCACCAGCTTTCTCCTTATGAACCGGGACCCCGGAATAGGCGGCCCGGTGGCGAATCCCAAAGTACAGCGGGCTATCCGGCTGGCTCTGGACTACCCCGGTATTCAAACCATCGCGGGCCCCCGGATGTTGAGCCCCCAGGCGCCTTTCCCCATCGGTCTTGCCGGCTCCCTGTCGGCCGCCGAGGTTACCGGTTACCCCCGGGTTAACGAGGCCAAGGCCCTCCTGGCGGAAGCGGGTTACCCCAACGGGTTCAGTACCAAGTTATACGTTCCCACCAACACGGTAGTCGGAGTGGATCTGGTTCTTCTCGCCCAGAAGATCCAGAACGATCTTAAGGCTGTAGGCATCAATGCCGAGCTGGTTCCGGAAAGCGTGAACATTTCCCTTGCCTCCTACCGGGACGGCAAACAACCCCTGGGGCTCTGGTACTGGAATCCCGACTACATTGACAACGCCAGCCAGCTCGCCTTCCTGCCGGGGAACACCGTCGGCCTGCGGGCGAACTGGAAGGAGGATCTGAACCCCGCCCTGGCGGCCCTGGGCCGGAGCGCCGCGGTGGAAACAGACAACGCCAAGCGGATGGCCCTCTTCGGCCAGATTCAGCAGGCCATGATCGAAGACACCCCCTTCGCGGTACTGCTGCAGCATTCCAGCCAGTACGCCATCCGTACCGGCCTAAGCGGGGCGGATTACGGCATGCTGCGGCTGGACTTCAAACGTATCGCCGAGTGAAAATGTAAGGCCGCTTTCCCCGGAACCGGCGTTTTGGGGAAACCCTGGCTAAACGAAAGAAAAGGAGCCGGTAGTTTTGCTGCGTTATCTGATCAGAAGACTCTTGCTCCTTTTCTTTTTGATGATAGGCATTTCCCTGGTAGTGTTTCTGCTTTCCCACGCGGTTCCCAGCGATCCGGTGGTGGCGAACCTGAGCCAGCGCAACCTGGACAACGCGGAAATGGTGGCCGAGTTCCGGGCCAAGTGGGGGCTGGATCAGCCTCTCCACAAACAGTACCTTACCTATCTGAAGAATCTGCTCCGGGGCGATCTGGGGGTTTCTCTCCGTACCCAGCGGCCGGTGCTGGATGATCTGCTCCGCTATTTCCCCGCCACCATTGAGCTTGCGGTCTTCGGCATGATTTTCGCGGTTTTCTTCGGCATGATCTTCGGGATCATTTCCGCCATCAAACGTAATACCCTTACGGAACAGATCCTCCGGGGGGTCTCCATCTTCGGCGTGTCGGTACCTTCCTTCTGGCTCGCCCTGATCCTGCTCTTTGTGTTTTACCTGAGCCTGGGGATAGCCCCGGGGCCGGGCCGGGTTTCCTCCCGCATATCCCCTCCGGCCCATATAACCGGCTTCTTCGTTATAGATGCCCTGGCGGGGGGAGACTTTGGGCTTTTTCTGGACGTGATCCGCCACCTTGTCCTCCCCGGCGCCTGCCTGGGGATGTTCACCATGGGACTTATCACCCGGACTACCCGGTCAAGCCTTCTGGAGGTGCTTTCCCTGGATTTTGTCCGTACCGCCCGGGCCAAGGGCCTCCAGGAAAAGGACGTGATCCGCAAGCACGCCTTGGGCAACGCCCTTCTGCCGGTGGTAACGGTGATAGGCATGGGCTTTAGCAACCTGTTAAGCGGGATGGTTCTGGTGGAAACCATTTTCGCCTGGCCGGGCATAGGCCAATACGCCTTCCAGTCCGCCCAGAACCTGGATTTCCCCGCCATTGTGGGGGTTTCCCTGCTTATCGCCCTGAACCACGTGGTGATCAACCTGGCCATTGACATTCTTTACGGGTTTCTCGACCCCAGGGTACGGTACAAATGACCTTGCTCAACATGGTACGGCGTAACCGCCTCTTTGCCCTGGGGCTGGGCATCTGCGTCCTGTGGGTTTTCTTTGCCCTCATCGCCCCTTTAATTGCGCCCTACAACCCTTTGGAACAGGATCTGGGCGCCAGGCTCCAGAAACCCGGCTTCGCCCACCTCTGCGGGACCGACAGCCTGGGCAGGGACGTGCTGAGCCGGGTACTCATGGGGAGCCGGATATCCATTACCGGAAGCCTGCTCACCATTATCTTCGCCGCCCTGGTGGGGATCGTCTACGGGGGAATCGCGGGCTACATAGGCGGAGTGGTGGACGAGCTGATGATGCGTCTGGCGGAGCTTATCCAGGCTTTCCCCACCATCATCCTGGCCATGGTTATCGCCGCCGCCCTGGGCCCCAGCCTGTTCCATACCCTTATCGCCATGATCATTGTCTGGTGGCCCGGTTTCGCCCGGCTTATGCGGAGCGCGGTTATCCAGATCCGATCCAACGAATTTATCGAAGCCTCCAAATCCCTGGGCGCTTCCCACTTCCGGGTTTTTTTCCGGGAAGTTTTGCCCAACAGCGTTGGCTCCGTGGTAGTTATGGCTACCGTGGACTTCGGCAGCGCCATACTCCTCTTCTCGGGCCTCAGTTTCCTGGGCCTGGGTTCCCCGCCCCCCACTCCCGAGTGGGGCGCCATGGTTTCCGACGGGGCCAACTACCTTTCCTTTTGGTGGATAGCCACCTTCCCCGGGCTGGGCATACTCACCATGTCCATCGGCGCCAACTTTATCGGCGACGGCATGCGGGACTATCTGGACCCCAAACTGCGGAAAGAGATGGGTTAGCGGCCACAGGCCCCCGCCGCGTCCCGCTCCCGCCGGCTTACCGGCCCTTCCGCCGGTATCCTTTTTTAATTGTTTCCGCCGTCCAATTTCCGCCGTACTTTTTTCATCGTGCTTTTTCAACGACCGTTGAAAAACTTACGGTTTTGTTAAAACGGCTCAGGCAATTCACGAATTGAGAAAATTTTCCAGCAGGCTTAGGATCTCCTCCACCGGGTACGGGCGGGACGGGCTCAGTTCTATCCGGTGAGCCCCCGGAATTGTGGCGAAGTAGGTGATCTGCCGTTTCGCGTAGCGGCGGCTGTTTTGGGCAACCAGGGCTTCCACGGCGGCCGGATCCTCCGCCAGGCGGTAATTCCCCGGGCTTTCCTCCACAAAGAATTCCCGGTAGCCGATGGCCCGGAGCCCCGGATCGCCGGGACCGTAACCCTCTCCGCGAAGCCGGGCAAGCTCGGCGGGGAGTCCGGCGCGAAACATTTCGGCGCAGCGCAGATCGATGCGGCGGTAGAGTTCCGCCCGGTTCCACTCAAGGCCGATGACGAGGAAACGGTAAGGCCCGCCCCTGCCGGGAGCCTCGTCCCTGCCGGACTCGCCTTTGGCCGATCCCAGGCCGGGGGCCGTGT
>JAITQR010000054.1 GCA_031288815.1 Treponema sp. | reverse complement strand
ATACTCAAATATTTCAAGGTGAAATCTTCAATACCTCGCGGCTCTGCCGCGGAAATTTTTTATTTCGTTGTAAAGACCCTTGAGCGGAACCCGGGCTATGGCCGGGAATTAAGCATTTCCATGTAACCCGCCTACCCGGTTACTTAAACCATCCCGCGTCCCCGCTGAATAGTTTCCGGGATCGTCGTAGCGGCCGGCGGCCCGCGGAAGGCGGGACGGCGCCTAATACTTCCGCAGCAGATCCAGGGGCTTGAGCCTTCCCGCCCGGCGGGCGGGGATCCAGGAGGCGGTGACGGAACAGAGGATGGTAAATAGCCCGATGAGGAACACCATTGTCCAGTCGATGATAACGGGGATGGTTTCAAGGTAATAGCCGGGGTCAAGGAGCTTCACCTCCCCGCCGCGAAAAAGGCCGGAGAAAAGGCTGAGCAGTTTTTCCAGTCCCCTGATGGCTTCGTTGATAAAGCGGCCCAGGAGGAGGCCGGCCCCGATGCCCGCTATGGCGCCCACGGTTCCGGTAAGAAAGCTCCCCCACAGGAACACTGTTTCCATGTCCCTGGGGCTTGCCCCGGCGGCCTTGAGCACGGCGATGTCCCGCTGCCGCTCAATTACCAGCATGGAGGTGGCGGAGGAAACATTCACCGCCGCGACGATCACGACCAGGGCCATGATAAAGAGGAGAAGCTGCCGGGTGGATTCGTAGGAACTGTACTGGGACCGCTGGAGATCCGCCCAGGTATAGGCCCCGAAACCCGGCCCCAGGACGGAGGAAAGCAGCCTGGCGATCCGGTCCGCGTTCCGGTAGGGATCGTCGATTTTTACCGTCAGGTAGGAACTGGACATTTCAGGGGGCAGCGCCCGTTTGCCCCCTTCCCAGCTGAGGATGCACCACAGGGAATCCAGTTCCCGGTAGCCAGAGGACACAATGCCCCGTACCGTAAAAACCGTCATGCGGGGAACGGTCCTCCCGTCCTCCGTGGTACGGATCGTCATGATCCTTACCGGGGAGCCCAGCTCGGCGCCGATGTCCGCGGCAAGTTCTTCCCCCAGAACCACGTCCCTGTCGGTCCCGGGGAAACTTTCCCCTTCCCGGATTACGAGAAAGCGGGAACTGCCCCGGTCTTCCCAAAAGGCGCTGTCCACCGCCCGGATGGTAGCCCCGCTTTTTCCGCTTTTCCCCATCAGCACCCCGATGCCCCGCCGTTCCGGCCAGACGCCCCGGACGCCGGGGACAGCCGCCGCCTCAGAAATACTGTCTTCTATTTCACCGGGTTCAAGATAATTGTACACCTGGAGGTGTCCGGTTCCCAGTTCAATATAACGATCCGTAATGCCCCGGATCATGCCGTCCGCCACTATCAGTGTTACCACGATGGGGACAAGGCTTAGGGCTATACCCGCCGCTGCCCCCCTAAGGTAACGGCCCCCCTCGCGGGCTCTGCCCAGCAGGTAACGGAGGGCGATAAAAAAAGCGACGCCCGTCTTTATGGCCGCTTCCGGCCCGGCCGCTCGTTTCCTCACGGGGCCCTTCCGGCGGGGGCGGGATCCGTTAAGACCCCGCCTTCCAGGTTGTAACGGACAGAGGCGCGGGCCGCGACTTTTTCGTCATGGGTCACCACTATCAGGGTCTTTCCCAGTTTCTCCGCTCCGGCGTAGAGGAGTTCCGCCACAACGGCGCTGTTGTCCGGATCCAGGTTCCCGGTAGGCTCGTCGGCCAGGACCAGATCGGGATCGTTCACCATGGAGCGGGCCACGGCGACCCGCTGCCGTTCCCCGCCGGAAAGCTGGGAGGGGTAGTGGCCCAAACGGCTCTCCAGCCGCACGTCGGCCAGGAGGACCCGGGCTTTTTCCAGGGCCTCCTTTTTTTTCATCCCCGCGATATAGGCGGGGAGCATCACGTTTTCCAGGGCCGTAAAATCTTTAAGGAGATAGTGGAACTGAAAAATAAATCCCACCCGGCGGCTCCGGTAAAGGGAGAGGCCGCTCTCCGAAAGGGAGGTGATTTCCGTTCCCCCCACGGTGACGGTTCCCGAATCGGTCCGGTCAAGACCCCCCAGGATATTGAGCAGGGTGCTTTTACCGCTGCCGCTTTGGCCGGTCACCGCCACGGCTTCCCCCCGGCATATAGAGAAGCTTACCCCCCGCAGGATGCGCAGGGTTTCCGTGCCGGAGATATAGTTCTTGACGATACCGTCAATCCGGACAAGAACATCCCCGGCGGGGTTCGCTTCGTTGTGGGACAGGGGATCACTCATCGCGCAGCACCTCCGCGGGTTTCATCTTCGATACCTGCCCCGAGGCAAACCACGCCGCGAACAGGGCGGAGAGAAACCCGAACATGAAAACAAGAAACACCTCATAAATGACGATCCGGGACGGAATTTCCTTGATATAAAACACGGCGGGAGAAAAAACCGCGAAATCCCCCGCTCCGGAAAAGGAGCCGGTAAGCCCGTTGGCCAGGCCGATAATACCGTTCACCGCCTTTTCAATAAGGGTGAAGAAGAAGGGGATATGGGAAGCCACGAGCAGCCCCAGGATCAGCCCCGCGCCGGCGCCGGTAAAGCCGATGATCAGACCGTCGCAGACGAACACCAGCCTGACCGCCTTGTCGGCGCCCCCCACCGCCCGCAGCAATCCTATTTCCTCCCGGCGCTCAAGCACCATGCGGCGCTGGGCCTGGAATATGTTGAGCCCCACCACCACAAAGATAAGTCCCACCAGGATAAACATGAACAGTTTTTCCGTGCGCAGGGCGCCGAAGAAGGCCCGGTTGTAGTCCCGCCAGGCGCTGAAAACAAGGTTTCCGAAGTCCCCGGCGCCGCTTTCCGCGAAGGATCTTTCGATGGCGGAAAGGACGGCTCTGTCCTGCCAGCGATCCCGAAGCTTGATCCCCAGGCTGAGCCCTTCCCCCGCGAGTTCCCGCCCGGCTTCCAGGCTGATAAAACCCCAGCCCAGATCGTACTCGTAGAATCCGCAGCGGAATATTCCCGTAACGGTAAATTCCCTCACCTGGCCGGAATCCTCATCCCCCGAAGCCCCGGCGGGGGCGGCCGTTCCGTCCGAAACCCTGAAGAGTCCCGGAATGGACAGCAGGGTCAGCTTGTCCCCCAACCGCAGTTGGAGGGATCGGGCCAGTTCCGCGCCCAGCAGAATCGAATCGGCCGCGGCCAGATCGAACGAGCCGGCCTCGATCTCAAGTTTTGCCGCCATGGCCGGGTCCCGGGCCGGGGCGTCCGGGGGCAGGCAGCGGACCAGGATCCCCTGATGGGTATTGCGCCTGCCCCGGACCAGTCCCTGGAATTCCCGGAAGGGAACCACGGACACCAGGCCCGGCGTTCCCCGCAGCCGTTCTTCCAGAAGGGCGGTTTTCTCGGGGGGGAAGTTTTCCGCCCGGAGGTGGTAGGAGGATATTTCAATAATGCTTTCGATGAAGCCAAGCTGGAATCCGTTCATCACCGCCAGTATCACTATAAGGGCCAGAACCCCTGTGGCTATCCCCAGGACAGACAGAATGGGGGAAGGGGAATTACGGCGGCCCCGGCCCACGTAGCGGGAGGCCGCGAACACTATCCAGGACGAAGGGCCGGGAAAGCGCGGGATCACCGCCCACTCCCGGAAGCCGGCGGCCGGATCCGTTCCTCGGAAACTTTCCTGCCATTTTCCCAGCGCGCCCTGAGTATCGGCTGGCCGTTCATATAGAGTTCTTCCACTTCCACATCACCTTCCTTAAAGACAACCCGCTCAAGATTTTCCTTCTGATAGTTCCGTTCTTCTATCCGGTCGCCGTCGGCGTTGTAAACGAACTCGATTCGCCGATCCTCTTCTCCGGCCTTCCATGTTATCTGGGCCAGCCGGCCCTGGGCCCAAGTGTTTCTCAGTTCCCCCACGACCTGCCCGTCGGCGTCCAGGTGGGTTTCCGACAGTATCCTGCCCCGCTGGTCGGTATTATACACTACCCGGTAATCCGAATCCATGAATATATCCGAGAGGAAATCGCTGCCGTAGGCTATGGCCGGGTTTACGAATTCTTTTTCATAGACCGAATCGAGCATCCGCAGGGGAAACCGGAGGCTGGCCTTCTCCCGCGGCTCGTGGTACACCCGTTCTATGGCTCGCAGGGAGCCCGAGCGGCTGTAGCGGTAATAATCGGTGCAGACCAGCCGTTCCACCGGAGGGGCCGGCGGTTTGGGATCCGCCGGGGCCGCCGGCGGGAGACTCGCGGTTTCCCCCGGTTCCCCGGTTCCCTCCGTCCCCGCCGGTTCACCCGGCCCGGGCCCTTCCATCACGGCCCGCTCCCCGTTTCCGGCGTCTTCCCCGCCGGGCGAATCCCCGGTTCCCAAATCCGGCGGGGGCTTCCGCGTGGTTTCCGAGCGGATTAAAATCCGCCGGTTGAAAAAGTACCTTACCCCTATCTCTTCCCCCTGATCCTGAAAGCGCCGCTCTTCGGTAAGAAAGCCCTCCCCGTTGTACACTTCGATAAAACCGGTAGGGCTCGCGGCCTCACCTTTCCCGCTTTCCCCCGCTTCCTCCGTCCGGTCTTCCGGCGGAGCCGCGCTTTCCCCATCCGCCGTATCCCCGTCTTCCGGGGGCGGGGGCTCAACGAATACCGCCACCAGCCGGGTTAGCGCCCCGTCCAGAAAGATCCACTGCCGCCGGGATTCGACCCCCCCGTCGTAAAGCGCGCGGAGTTCAATGGCCCAGGGGGCCTGGTAATATTTCCGCAGAAGATCGGGAAGTTCCCTGGGGCCGGTCCGGCCTATCATCAGACTGTACCTGTTCCGCAGGGCCGCGAGGCGGGAAGGGGCGGGCTCCAGCGCCATGCCTCCGGCGTTGGAGACATACCATTTTTCCGAAAGCAGGGAGATTCCCGCCTCCTGGGCGGAAATCCCAAAGTCCAGCGGGGCCAGGGAAAGGGAGAAGACCGTTAGAAAGATCCGCAAGCCCGGGAAATTCCTAATCAAGGCCGGTAAATTCCCTGACAAACGCGGAAGGATCGAAGGGCCTGATATGCTCGTATCGCTCCCCCTCGCAGAGGTAGATTACCGGGAGTTTCAGCTCGTCCATGAGGGAAAAGACCACGCCGCCTTTCGCCCCGGAGTCGTACTTGGTCAGGATCACCCCGTCCAGGGACACCGCCTGGTGGAAGGTCTCCGCCTGGACAAAGGCGTTGCGCCCCGTGGTGGCGTCCAGTACCAGGTACTTCAGGTACTCCGTCTCCCGGCCTTTTCCGCCGGCCAGGGCTCTGGTTTCCACCACCCGGTCGATCTTCTTGAGTTCCTCCACCAGGGCGGCCTTGGTGTGCATCCGGCCCGCCGTGTCGGCAAGGATGAGATCCCCGCCGCCGGCCCGGGCGGCCTCAATGGCGTCGTAGACCACCGCCGCGCTGTCCCCGCCGTGCTGGTGGGCCACCACCCGCACCCCCAGGCGTTCCCCGTGGATTTTGAGCTGGTCAATGGCGGCGGCCCGGAAAGTATCCGCCGCGGCCAGGATGGGCTTTCTTCCGTAGAGATCCCGGAAGTAACGGGCCAGTTTTGCCGCGCTGGTGGTCTTGCCTACCCCGTTTACCCCCAAAAGCAGTATCACCGTAAGGGAAGAGGCCTCCGGGGACGCCCCGTGTCCTGTTCCGCCGGAGGAAGCCCCGGCGCCTCCCAGGAGAACCTCTTCAAGCAGTTTTGCCAGGGCGACCCGAAGCTCCACCGGATCGGAGATTCCCTCTTTTTTACAGCGGGCCCGCAGTTTATCCGCGGTTTTCATGGCCTCCGCCGCGCCAAAGTCCCCCTCCACCAGGAGATCCGTAAGATCCTCAAAAAGTTCCTCCGAAACGGATTTCCGGAGGCCGAAGAAATTCTTTAACCGTTCGGCGAAACCGCCTATGCTCATACAATCACCTTATTCAATCGCCTTATTTTACCATCGTCGGGGCGTCTTCACCGGCGGCGTGGATATACCGGCCCATCTGGATAAACTCCACCAGGACCGCCAGGCTCACCAGCCCGATACTCCCTATGGCCAGATAATTCGCCTGCAGGGCGGAATCGTACATATCCTTGCCGGGATTGGAGCTGAAATCCAGGGCCTCGGACTGGGACTGGAAGTTTCCGTAGAGCATCCACGCGGCTATGCCGGCAATCCAGGTTCCGCCCCAGGCCCAGTAGTAGCGCCGCCGGGCTTTGTCTACCCTGTCCCTGCCCATGGGGAGGGGCTTGGTATAGAGAACAAGTCCGTTGTCTTCCAGGGAACTCTTTTTCCCGAAAATACCCCCGAACTGGCTTTGGGAAAACCAGTTCGGCAGGGAGGCTGTCCCGGCGTCGGGGGGCCGCACGGGGAACACCAGTTCGGCCACTTCCCCCCGGCGGTCTTCCACGTACAGATGCTCAAGCCGGTTCAGGGGCAGCATCAGGGTAAGGGGGGATTCCCCCATATACTCGGCGCCAAGGTACACCGAAAGTACGGTTCCCCCGGCGGATTCCACCCGCGTCGGGCTAAGATCCAGGGGCCGGAGATTCGCCGTTAGTTCCGTAAGCTCCCCGCCTTTAAGCTCCAGCTCCTCCCGGGCGCTCTCGTAACCGGAGGCGAGAATTTCCACCGTCACCTTACCGGGGGGGCGTTCCTTGCGTTCCAGTTCCCCCTGGCCGGCGAAAGACCGGTTGATCAGGATCACCGATTCGGGAAGCCCCGTGCTGACCGCGATCTCCGCTGGCGGGGAGCCCGAGACCGCCGAGCTGAGCCGGCTTGAAAGCTCGGCCGCCGCGCCGACAATCTCGGTGGGGGAAAAAATAATCTGGTCTTCGTAAATATAGGTATCGGTATAGGCGGCGTAAAGTTTCAGGGCTATAAATATCCTGCCGTAGTACTCGCTGACGGCTCCCACAAGGAAAGCGTCGGCCTTTTGGTCCTGGCAGAACCGGTACTCCTTTCCGGCCCCGGGCGGGTCGGGGAATTTGCCGTCCTGGTTTCCCTGGGAGAAACGAAAAACCGGCTCTTGTTCCACCAGGGGTCTTTCCGACACCGTTTTCCGCAGCGCCTCTTCCAGTTTTTCTATTTCGTTCTCGATGGTTTTCAGGCCGCGGCGGTAACGCCACCCCGGATCTCCCCGGAAAAGCAGCTTGTCCCGCTCTTCCAGCTTCGCCGCCAGGGCTTTGGCGGCGGCCCCCTTATCCTTGCTCCAGGCGCGGCCTTCGTACCAGGCGTACTCGGGAGACACCCGGATGCGGTAGCTTACCGAATTAAGAGAATCCACCAGGCTCCTCTGAAGCAGCTCCCCGATGACCTTGCGGGGCTCGGACAGGGCGGATACGTCAAAGGCGGTAACCGAGAGAACCCATTCGGTATCCCTCGGTTCCTTTGGCTCCTCCGCCTCTTTTTTGCCCCGGGGGAACAGAAACGCGGTGGAGAGTAAAAAAAACAGAACCGGGAAAAAAACCAAAACCGGCCGCCGGGTAAAAAACAAGTCCTCCTCCGTAAGAAGTCCCGCGGGCTTTGAAAGCACGCCGGACAATCGGTGTTTTCGCGCCGCTGGCGGCGCGAAAATCCACAGGCGCAACAGGCCGCGGACTTACGATCCGAGTCCATAATGTGGACGCATTATGGACAGACACTACTTCTGTTTGTTATTCCAGGCGAAGCGGAGGTACTCCTCGATAAAGGAATCGATGTCCCCGTCCATCACCGCCTGGATGTTCCCCGCCTCCGCCTTGGTCCGGTAATCCTTTACCAGGGTATAGGGCTGGAACACGTAGGAACGTATCTGGTTGCCCCAGGAAATGTCCTTTTTCTCCTGGGCGAATTTCTCGTTTTCCCGCTCTTTCTCCTGCCGGTAGTATTCGTAAAGCCGGGCTTTAAGCATGCTCATGGCGATCTGCCGGTTCTTGATCTGGCTCCGCTCGTTCTGGCAGGCCACCACGATTCCGGTGGGAAGGTGGGTAAAACGCACCGCGCTGTCGGTCTTGTTGACATGCTGGCCCCCCGCTCCCCCGGACCGGTAGGTGTCCACCCGCAGATCCTCTGGCCTGATCTCCACCTCGATAGTATCATCAATAACGGGAAACACATAGGCGCTGGCGAAACTGGTGTGCCGTCGGGCATTGGCGTCGAAGGGGCTGATCCGCACCAGCCGGTGCACCCCGCTCTCGCCCTTCAGGTAGCCGTAGGCATACTCCCCGTCGATGCGGCAGGTGGCGGACTTGATCCCCCCCTCCGCCTCCAGACGGTCCACCTCTTCCATGGCAAACCCCTTCCGCTCCGCCCAGCGCAGGTACATACGGTAGAGCATCTGGGACCAGTCGCAGGCCTCGGTTCCGCCCGCGCCGGAGTGGATGGTGAGGAAGCAGCCGTTCTTGTCCACTTCCCCGGGCATAAGCTCAAAAATATTCCGCTTCTCGTAACGGGCGGAAAGATCCTTCAGCGCCGCCTCTATGCCCTCCGCCTCCCCCTCGTCCTTCGCCTCACAGGCCAGTTCCCAGAGGGTTCTGAGATCCTCTGTTTCCGCGCGGAGGTTTTTCCAGGGTTCGTAGCGGGCCTTGAGGGATTTAAGTTCCCCCATGAGCTTTTCCGCGGCATCCCCCTGGTTCCAAAAACCGCTTTCCCCGGCCCGGGCCTCGATTTCCGCTATCCGCGCGCTTATGGGCTTGCCGGAATTTCCCCCCTCAGGCTCTTCAAAGACGCCTCCAGGTTTTGTCGATTTTTTCCCATAATTCCCCAATAGGGGCCCCTAATTCGGATAAAAGCATGTTATTCTCCTGCAAAAACAGATTACGGAAAAAGAGGGGATCTGTAAACCCACTCCTTTTTTGGCTCGTTTCTGCCGATTATTGTATAGATGAAGGCAAAAAATCCGGGATTCACGCTTGATTCTGTAAAATATGCCCTAAGAGTTTGTCGTAGGGGGCCGCTAAACCCCGCTCTCCCGCGGCTCCTGCTGGCCCTCCTCTTCTTCTTCCCGGCCGCGGCTTTTTCCCAGTGGGGGAGTTCCGCCGGGGGAAGTACCGTCCCCTTTGTCAGCCGCCTGGAAGCGGAGGCAAAGAACAACCTGATCCGCCTTACCTGGAAAGATTCCCCGGACGCGAGGGGGCCGGTGTATATTTACCGGTCCGATACGCCCTTCAATAGCGCCCAGCCCGGTTTAGGAAAACCCCGGCCCGTGGAGACGCCCTACGGGGTGGAATACTACATCGACGAGGCGGAAAGCGCCGGGAGGATATACTATTTTGTCGCCGCCAGCGACGAGAGCGGCAAAAGGTACGATACCCTGCTTCCCGGGGCTAATTCGATCGCGGTGGATGTTTCCGATATCCTTTTTCCCGAAACGCCCTCCTTTTCGGATGATCCGGAACCGGCGGGGATCCGGGGGGGTATCTACGCCCTGGAAACAAAGGTGCTGGGCGAAGAGGTAAGCGTCAGCTTTCTCACGAATTTTCCCGGCAGAAACCTGGTGCTGTACCGGAGCGTGCGGCCTATTACCCGGACCATCGACCTTCTAAGCGCCGTGATCGTCCAGACCGGGCTCTCCTCCCCGTTTACCGACTACCCGGTACCGGGGATTCAGTACTACTACGCGGTAATTTTTGAGGATGAGCTTACCAGGGGCAAGGTGGGGATCTATCCGGGCCACAACGCCACGGAGGGGCCCGTGGAGGTAAAAGCCGGCAAGGGCCGGGTCGGGCTTCCGGGGGTAAAGGCGGAGATCCGCTCCATGCCCCTGCCCCTGATGTCCCTGGAGCACGCGGCGCCGGAGCTTGAGGGTCTCGCGGAAGCCCCGGCCGAACCTGTCCCGCTGAGTCCGGCCGTCCGGCGGGCTGTGGAAAGCCTCATACCCCCCGGGCCCCGGCCTTTGCCAAAGAAGCGGCCCAGGGCTTTCAGCCAGGATCTGGACGACGAAGAGGCGGTGGGGGAAGAGTGGGCCCTTAAAACCATTGTGCGGGACCACTTTGTCGGGGGAGACTGGGAAAATTCCTGCCTTGAGCTGCGGCGCTACCTTTCGCGCTACCACAGCGCCGGTATCGCGGCCCGGGCCCGGTTCTACCTGGCCCAGGCTCTGTACTTCTCCCTTTCTTACCGGGAAGCCCTGCGGGAATTTCTCCTGGTAAGGGACTTTTTCCCCCAGGAGGCCAACGAGTGGATAAACGCTTCCCTGGCCGCCCTGGCGGACTAGTACTCCCCGGGGTAAGCGAAGCTGTTTTGGGCCCGGATCCGGTCCATGGTCTCCATAATGACAAGGGATTCGGAAAGGCTCATGGTTTCGCTTTCCCGCTTTCCCGCCCTGATACAGCGCGTCACCTCTTCGGCTTCGTAGTTGTAACCGTTGGAAACAAAGTCCGGCTCGTAATGGTACGTGTAGCGCCCGGGCACCGCCAGTTCGGCGCGGTGGGAAAACACAAAATCCGGCAGATGGATCCGGCCCTGGGTTCCGTATATCCACCCGTCGTTTACCGCCGCGGTACCGATGGCGGCGCTCACCAGGGCTTTCCTCGGCCCGCCGTAGGAAAGCAGAGCCGATACTTCCTCGTCAACGCCGGTTTCCCCCCGGTACATCAGTGAGGCAATGGTTTCGGGCTTTTTCCCGCCGAATACCATGGAGGCGAGGGAAATGGGGTACACCCCGGCGTCAAGAAGGGCGCCGCCCCCCAGCCCGATATTGAAAAGACGCCCCGCCGGGTTAAAAGCCGCGGCGAAACAGAAATTCGCCTGTACCATTTTGATCTCCCCGATGATCCCCGAGGCAAGCCATTCCCGAACCTTGCGGAGAGGCGGAACAAAGCGGGTCCACATGGCCTCCATAAAAAACACCCCATTCGCCCTGGCCTCGGCAATCATCTCCGCCAGCTCCGCCCCGTTGAGGCTTACCGGTTTTTCGCAGAGTACCGCTTTTTTTGCCCGGAAGGCACTGATCGCCAGTTCCTTGTGGGTAACATGGGGAGTCCCGATGTAAACCACGTCAACCGCCGGGTCTTCCAGCATCGCCCCGTAATCCCCGTAGGCTTTTTCGATGCCGTTGCGGGAGGCGAACCGTTCCGCCTTTTCCCGGGAACGGGAAACCGCCGCGTAGGCGCGGGCGCCTTCCGCGTAGCGCAAACCCATAAGAAAACGGTTGCTGATACCGCCGGTTCCCACCAGCGCCCAGTTAACGATGTCTTTCATATCGGCCTCCTTATGCGTCGCCGCTTCGGATCTTCACGCGGGATACCGCCGATCCGGGCGGATTCATACCGGGGGTTTTGTCCCGGTTTTCGATTTTCCGGCGGGTATACATGCCGCCCTCCGTTAAGCTCAACGCGCCATTAGAGTTTATCCGCAGGGCCGCTCTTTTTCACCGCCGGGGGTCTGAAAAAGCCGAAAAGGCTCCCCACAAAGCCGCCTACAATGTGGGCGAACTCGGAAATATTGTTGGAACCGAAGGAATTGACAATTTCCCGTCCCAGGTAGAGCACCAGCACCAAAATAAAGGTAAGGGGGATCTCCCCGGCGGTAAAGTTGGTAAAGGAGGCCAGGAGGATCATCATAAACACTATTCCGGAAGCGCCCATAAGGCCGGTTCTGAAAAAGAGCAGGTTCAGTATCCCGGTTACCAGGGCGGTGATGAGGATCATCACCAGGAGGGGAAGGGAGCCGTAGCTTTCCTCCAGAATGGGGCCGATGAGGAGGATGAAGGCGAAGTTGGAAAGCAGGTGGGTCCAGTTGGCGTGCCCGGCCACGTGGCTGAAAAGGGTGATCCAGCAGCGGAAATTTCCGAGGCTAAAGGCGCCTTTTCCGGGAGCCATGAACCAGGTTTCCTCCAGGGGGTAGAAGCGGAACAGGGTCTGGGAGAGGAACAGGACGCCGGCGCTGACAAACGTAAAGGTAAGCACCGTGGGGGCGTTGTACTTGATCCGCATGGGCCATAATAGCGCACCCGGGCCGGATTACGCAATGCGGGGAAAGATAATAACCACCAGGGCCGTTTGGACGAACACGGAGGGCTGGATTTCCGATCCCCCTCATGCGTCTTCGCCGCCCTCCCAGGCTGATTGGACTAAAAGACAAGCTAAAAATTTTACCACCAAGGCCGAAGGCCAGGCGAAAAGGCGCACGAAGGAAGAATAAACAAAGAATGAGGCAAATGCGGAAGCGGGTAACGAGGGCCCCATGATACCCGATAAAAAATAAAGGCGGGGCCTAGGCCCCGCCTGCTTTTACCGGCTTTAAGTGCGCCGGCGAGCACAGGACTTAGGTGCGTTTCGTACTAACGGCGATGAAGAAAGTTTCCACTACCGGGCCGATAAGTTCACTCTTCATAAATCTTATCGTGCTGAATTCGAAAGCGTCCGTTTTAGAACCAGTGCCGTAGG
>JAITQR010000024.1 GCA_031288815.1 Treponema sp. | reverse complement strand
CTGCGGGAGGTTTCCTCCATCCGGGGCGAGGTTCCCAGCCGGAAAGGCTACCCCGGCTACCTCTACTCGGACCTGGCCGCCCTCTACGAAAGGGCCGGAAAGATCGCCGGCTCGGAAGGATCCATCACCCAGCTTCCCATCCTCACCATGCCCAACGACGACATAAGCCACCCCATACCGGATCTCTCAGGCTACATCACCGAGGGGCAGATCGTCCTTGACCGGGAGCTTTACCAGCGGGGGATCTACCCGCCCGTGGCGGGGCTTCCCAGCCTTTCCCGGCTTATGAAGGACGGCATCGGGGAGGGCATGACCCGGGAGGATCACAAGGATGTTTCCAGCCAGTTGTTCGCCGCCTATTCAAGGGTCAAACAGGTGCGGAACCTGGCTTCGATTATCGGGGAGGAGGAGCTTTCCGACAACGACAAGCTGTACCTGAAATTCGGGGAGAAGTTTGAGCAGATCTTCCTTATCCAGGGGGAACACGAAAACCGGGATATCGGCCGTACCCTGGATCTGGGCTGGCAGGTACTCACCTATATACCCAAGGAGGAACTCCTCCGGGTAAAGACCGAGTATATTGACAAGTATATGATTCCGGTTTTAGCGGCCCGAGGCCCCGCTCAATAAAAGCAAGGGCCGGGCTCAGTCTCGATCAGGCAAGGATATTTTCCGCGGGCTTGTAATTAGTTCGCCGCGATCCAGTCCTCAAGGTCTTTAATCCGTTTGCTGTATTCGGCAATAGCTTTTTCATAGCGGCTGAGATCCTCCGGTTTGGCGGTACGCCCGGATGTCAAAATCGTGTCGATACGGCCCTTTTCGCGCTCAACCACCGCCGCCTGGGCATCCAGCCGGTGCTTCAGAAGGGTGTACTTTGTGTTGGCCGTATTGCCTACGGACAGGGTATTCCGATCCTTGAAGTCGCTGTCGTTTTGCGAGGCCTGCTGCTTTGCCTGCTGCAGAGTATTCTGAGCGCTCTGCTTGACTTCGGGCTCCGTAATCGCGAAGGCCCCTCCCACAATCGCCAGTAACAATGCGGCCACAATCGCCTTTCTTAAAACTACCATAATGTTAACTCCTTTGGCCTTATCCGCCGGACGGCAGGGCCTGTTTTGTGTATCAACACGTTTTGTATTTTAATACGATTTTGCCGATAATTACTAGCCCCTTTTCATGAAGTTCCCGGTTTAAGCGCGAAGCGCGACAGGCTGCCGGGCCGCGCCGTATTGGTTCACTACACCAGCCGGGGCTGTCTGTTCTTGGCCGGAGATAAACCAAGGAATCCGGTCCTTCAGGGCCAATTCGCCTGTCCCTCCTTTGGCGTTCCGGGATACCGGGTTAAGCATAGCACGGAAAGACAAAATAATTCCGGCAAGCCGGCTTTAACGCCGTTGTTAAAAGGACATGGATAATATATTCTGATAATGTAACTCCTATTCAGCCGGGAGTATCGCCCTCCGCCCCTGGAGGGCTTTTTCGCGGTTTTTCTTCGTAGCGAGGGGTTTAATATCCATTCGTGGTTGGCTGATCTGACGGGGCTTTCTCGCTCCGGCTTTGATAGGTCGAAGCTGCTCCCCGGTGGGCAATTATTGGCGGGTGGTGGAACGGCGGTTTGTTGCGCTTGCGGATTTTTGCGCCGCCGGTGACGCGAAAACCCCGGTTTCGGCCCGCTTGCGGTTAAAGCCGCTTCGGAGTTTGCGGGGTAAAAACCGCCTGTCCGGCGATTTTTTGGGCTTTCACCCGCGAGGCGCGACGGACTCCTGGCGGCGTTTTTCAAAATTCCGTTGGCTTTGAAAAACCGGTAAGGAGAAATTTCATGGCTAGGGAGCAGATAGCCCCCACAAAGAGTAACCTCTTTCGGGTGAAGGAACGTCTTGCCACCGCCGAGGAGGGATACGACCTTCTGGAGCAGAAGCGGGAGATCCTGGTCATGGAACTTATGCGTCAGGTGGAGGAGGTAAAGCTCCTGGAACGGGATCTGGACACCCGGGCGGCTACGGCCTATCCGGCCCTCAAACGGATGCTTGTTGCCGTGGGCCGGGAGCGGGCGGACCGGCTTGCCCGGGATATCCACTACCGTTTTGACTTGGAGGAAAAGCGGGTCACCGCCGCGGGGATGACTCTGCCGGGACTGGAGATCCGTATGCCTAACGCGGAACTCAAATACTCCCCGGCAAATTCATTTGCCGAATGTGATGAAACCGTGTTAGAATTCTTTGAGCTGCTAAAGATATGCACGGAACTGGCGGCGGTTAGAACCATCGCCTGGCGGCTTGCCCGGGAACTGCGGAAAACCCAGCGCCGGGTAAACGCCCTGGAAAAGATGGTTATTCCCACCGCCCGGGATACCAAGGCGTATATTGAGGCGGCTCTGGAAGAACGGGACAGGGACTCTTTCTTCACAAGTAAACTCCTAAAAAGGAAGGCCGGTAAGGAATGATAAAGCCCCCTATTTCCAACATTGTTGTGGCTATCACCGGTTCGGACGCTTCTATTCTGGCGGCGAAGTACGCTATTGTCATGGCAAAAGCGTACCGGTGTAAGATGATCGCTGTCTATGTGGTGGATACCGCCACCATAAGGCAGCTTACCCTGAGCAAGATATTCATCCAGGAGGAGAGTCAGGAATACGAAAAAAGCCTTACGTCCAACGGGGAACGGTACCTTTCCTTTGTGGAGGAACTGGCCCGGGCCAAGGGGGTTAAGATAGACCGGGAGATCCGCCGGGGGGCGGTGTACACCGAGATTCTTACCGTGGCGGACGACCGGAAGGCGGATCTTATTGTCCTGGGGGGCTGGGAAAAGGACCGTAGCACCAAGGATATTATCAGCCAGGCTCACCGGGAGATCATGGTAAACGCCAAGTGTTCCGTACTGCTGGTGAAGGAACCGGATATCGACCAGATTTATAAACAGGCTTGAGTAGCGATCTTAACCATAGGCGGGAAACAGTTTTATGAGAATAGCGGTAGTGAGTGTGCCGAGAAATCGGGGGGGCATCCCTGAGTATGTAAAGGCCCTGGTCAGGGGCATGGAGTCTATGGGCCACCGGGTTGATCTGGTGGACGCCTGGACAGAGGATGGTATGCGTCTTCCCGGTTACGAGTATATCACCGTGGTTGCCGAGTCTATTTCCTTTTTTTCCGGCAAGATGCCCGAGCCTCTTTCCAGGGTTCTGGCGTCGGGAAGCGGTCTGGTAGGGAAAAAAAGCGCCGCCTTTGTTAAAAAAGGCAGTTTCTTCCTGGGCCGTACCCTTTCCAATCTGATGAAGGCCATGGAAAAAGAGGGGATGATGGTAAACTGGAGCGATATTCTTCTCAATCCGTCTCACGCGGAGGCGATGGGTAAACGCATCGGGGCCTAAAGCGGTCCGGGACTCTGAAAGGCATGAACTTGTGATAATAATACGGTTAAGGGGTAGTGTCTAAAGAGCCGATGAACCGGGCGAGGGCTTTCATTCCCCGGCCGGAAAGGGAAGAGACGGCGAAAAGAGGGGCGGCGCCGGAAAGGCTCAAAATTTCCTCCGCCCGGCCTATATCTTCCGGGGAGGACAGATCCGCTTTGGTGATGACCCCCGCCGCGGGAACACCAAACATGGCGGCCTGGCCGGGGGAAAAATAAACGTTTGTATTGGTACTGTCCTGGAGGAAGAGGATGAGCCCCGCGTCCGCGGCGCTTACCACCAGCCGGCTTCTGAGGCTGCGGTTCTCCAGGTATTCCCCCGGCGTGTCGATGGCGTTACCGATGAGCCCCACGGTCTGGGTTTTTACATAGATCCGGGGAAGCCCGGCCAGGTACTGGCAGAGGGTGGTTTTGCCGCAGGAAACCGGCCCCATCACCATGATCCGCACGGCCTAACTCCTGGTAATTTCCGTGGGGGCAAATTGCAGAACCTGGGACAAAACGTTCAGCACTTCCCCCAGGGCGGCTTCCACGCTGGCCACGTCGCCGTTCAAGATGAGGGAGCCGGAGAAACGATCCACAAAGACGAGGCTTACCCCGGCGGCCTTGACGGCGATATCCGCGCCGATGATCGCCCCTTCCCCGGGGGTAATGGTCATGATCCCCAGGGCCCCGGAGTGAATATCCACGGCTCCCAGTTTCTTGTAGAGCCCCGGATCGGGGTTGGCGATGACATGGGCCAGGGTTACCTGTTTGCCGGGAACAAATTCCTGGATAATCCGCTGTTTTTCCAAATCCCCCGTCATACCGCCCCCTTAAAGCTACAAAAGGGTCTCGAACACTTCGGGACGCGGGTTGGGAATGACCGTTTCGGCGACCAGCGCTCCCGCTTCCCTGGCCCCCCGGCTTCCCGTGTCCACGGCGGCCTTTACCGCGGCCACATCGCCGGAAACAACCACAAAAGACTTGCCCCCTATGCCGGTGGCAAGCCGTACATTGAGAAGATCCACTTCCGCGGCCTTTACCGCCGCGTCCGCGGCGTA
>JAITQR010000356.1 GCA_031288815.1 Treponema sp. | reverse complement strand
CGGCAGATCCGGGAAAGGCTCCCCCGGTATTTCCCCGGCCGGGAACTCGAGGTGGTCCGGGACGGCAAACGGTTCAAAATCATCGGGGACTTTTCTTTGGGGGAGGCGTAGGATGGGTGAACTTATCACTGATTAACGACATTTTTTACCATTCCCGCTTGACAAAAACATAAAACCATGTTGATAATAACATACTAATTCTTTAGGATTAATATACTTATTGTACTATGGAGGACTCTATGACTAGAAAACCTGTGTTTATGATCCTGACTTTAGCGTTTTTGCTGCCCGCTCTGGGATGGGGCGCCGGAACAAAAGCACGCGGCGCGGACGGGAAAACATTTGTCTATGCCCGCCCGGCATCGGTAACCTCCTTTGATTTGCACAAAGAGATCACCTCAAATAACGCCTTTGCCATCGACAAAGTTTTTGAACCCTTGGTATCTTTTACTCCCGAAGGGAAAATCGTGGATTGGCTGGCGGCGTCCCATCGGGTAAGCGATGACGGCCTTACCTATACCTTTATCTTACGGGAGGGGCTTAAATTTTCCAACGGCGCGGAAGTTACCGCCGAGGACGCGGTTTTTTCGATTCAGCGCCACCTGGATATTGGCGGCCCCCTGGAAATAGCCGCCCAGGTCGCTTCCCTGGCGGCTCCCGATAAAAAAACCTTTGTGATTACCCTGAAAGAGCCCTATACGCCCTTTATCTCGGAACTTTCAAATTTCGCCAACGGTATACTCCCTAAGAATTTCGGCGGCCTGTCGGAAGCGGCCTTTTTCAAGAATCCTATTGGGACCGGTCCCTTCGTGGTTGACAGTTGGAATACCACAGGGGATCTCACCTTCCGTAAAAATCCCTACTATTGGCAGACAGGCAAACCCGCTATCGACAAGCTGGTATATAAGTTTATTGCCGACG
Organism: Treponema sp.; assembly: GCA_031288815.1. Next base: position 5,810 of record JAITQR010000356.1, on the reverse strand, counting down.
ACAGTCAGGCGGTCAATCAGCTCAAGGTGGGAGAGGTGGACGCCGTCGAAACCGTTGCCCTGGCGAATGCCCGGGAACTTGCCGGGCGCAGCGATACCGGGGTGCTCACCAACGGAAGCTGGGTAATCGAACAGCTTTTCTTCAATACCTTGGACGAGCATTTTTCCGATGTCCATGTACGCCGGGCTTTGGCCCTTGCCGTCGACCGCCGGGGATTGACCAACGCGGTCACCTTCGGTTACGCCCAGCCGGCCAACGCCTTGTTACCGCCGACTATTCCCTACAGTACCAACGATACCATCAACGCCCTGGGCTTTGATATAAACGCGGCCAAGGCGGAACTCGCAAAATCCGCGTTTCCCAATGGTTTTTCCACCAAACTGATCATTGCCGCCGGTGACAGCGCCAGGGCCCAGGAAGCGCAGATCCTTCAAGCGGCGGGTAAATCCATAGGCATCGCTATTGAAATTGAATCTATTGAGACCGCCGCCTTTCGGGAACGCTTCTTTGCCTATGATTTTTCCCTCATGATCAACAGCGGCCAGGCGGATTCCCCGGAAGCAAACTCAATCCTCGCCTTTCAGACCGATCCTAAGGGCTTTAGCAAGTCCTATTGGACCCACTATACCAATGACGAGGTCACGGAGCTTCTGTACCGGGGGCAAAAAACCCCGGATGGGCCGGAACGGGTCGCGGTATATGCCAGGCTTCAGCAGATCCTCGCGGACGAAGTACCCTATATTCCCCTTTATTATCCTGATATACTGAAAGGCATCCGTTCTTCCGTGGAGGGTTTGGTTATACTGCCAAATGACAGCGTCCGTTTTGAAAATGTGGCTTTTAAAGGTAAGTAGAATCTCTTTACCGCGCCGGTGGCTTGGATACGCCGTTATACGGGCCCTGTCCTCGGTTATCGGCGTGGTTGTGGCAGTCTTTTTTATTATACGAATAGTGCCGGGAGATCCCGCCAAAATGATCCTGGGGGAACACAGCTCCCCCGAGGCGATTGCGGAAATGCGGACCAGGCTGGGGCTGGATCTTCACCCGGTGGAGCAATTCCTCCGTTTTTTGCGGGTTCTTTTTACCCAGGGTGATACGGGGGATTCCATTTTTTACGGAACCCCCGCGAAGGTTCTTATCGCCGAGCGGGCGCCGGTCACGTTGCTGCTCATTGCTATGGCCGGTATCCTGGCTATGGCGTTGGCCTTGTGCCTCGCGCTGCTTGCGGCTACCCACAAAGACGGACCCCTGGATCATCTTATACGGGTCCTGCCGGCCGTAACGCTGGGTATGCCGGTTTTTTGGGTCGGTTTGCTCTTGATTTTAGTTTTCGCGGTTTGGCTGAGATGGTTTCCCGTGGGCGGGGCCGGTAACGGCCCGGCGGGAACCCTCTACAGCCTGACCCTGCCGGCAATAACGGTCGCCTTTTCCCTGGCCCCGCCGCTGATCCGTTCGCTCAGGACCCAACTGTTGGAAGAGCTGGAATCGAATTTTGTCGTCGCCCTGAAGGCCGCGGGAATTCCCCGCCGGGTTATTCTGGTGAAGCATGTTCTGCGTAACGCCGCGCTGCCTACGCTGATGCTTTTCGGCGTCAATATCTCCTATCTGGTAGGAGGCACCCTGGTGGTGGAACAGGTATTCGGCATCAGGGGCATAGGGAGCCTGCTGTTTTCGGCAATTGCAAACCGGGATTTTCCGGTGATCCAGGGGATCGCCCTCTATTGCGCGGCGTCGGTGGTGATCATCACCTTCCTTATTGAAATCCTTTCCCGCCGGCTTGATCCGCGGCTTAGGGGTCCCGCATGAGAAAGCCGCGCTTCCTCCGGCCAGGCGGCGGTATAGGCCGTACTCCGTCATTTGTCTCGGGCGCTGCCATGCTCGCCCTGCTCGTGGCTTTGGCGGCGGCGGCGCCCCTGATCAGCCCCTGGGATCCCGCCGCCCAAAATCTGGAAATGAGCCTGGCGCCCCCTTCCCGCGAACACTGGCTGGGAACGGATCAGCTGGGGCGGGATCTGTTTACCCGGCTCTTATACGCCGCCCGGACGGATCTGTCTATCATGGTTCTGGCGGAAGTCATACCGTTTTGTACCGGGGTATTTTTGGGTATGCTTGCCGGATACTACGGTTCCTGGATAGACATTCTTATCACCCTGTTGACCGACACCTTGATTGCCTTCCCGTTTTATTTGATTGTTATTATCGTGGCCTTCGCGAGCGGCGCGGGTCAGCACGGCATATACATCACCTTTATCTTGGTGGGCTGGATCGTGTTTGCCCGGGTTATCAAGGGTTTAAGCGCCTCCTTCCGCAAACAGGAATGGATAGCTTCCGCCAAAACCCTGGGCCTGCCGGGAATACGGATCATCCTGGGCCATCTTTTGCCGAATGTCCTGCCCCAGGCGGTGGTGATACTGATGACTAATATGGTCGTCCTGCTGGTGGCTATTGTTACCCTGGGGTATCTGGGCATTGGCATTCCGCCGCCGATCCCTGATTGGGGAACCATGATCTCCGACGGCCAGCCCTTCCTCTCTACAAAATGGTGGCTGTCGGCGGCCCCCGGAGCGGCGGTGGTATACACAGGAATCGCCCTGTCGCTCTTGGGGGACGGCCTGGCGGACATTTGGAGAAAAAAATGACCGCGGCCGCCCCGATCCTGGAAATTGACGGCCTGTCCCTTGAGTCGAAGGGGAAAAAGAAATTGCTTAACGGGGTGAGTTTTGCCCTGTATCCCGGGGAAAGCCTGGGGCTTGTCGGGGAATCCGGATCAGGCAAGACCCTCACCCTCCGGGCGGCCGCCGGTTTGCTTCCTTCCGGCGTTATCCAAACCGGGGGACAGGTCACGTGTACCGGCGGACGCGCCATGATTTTTCAGGATCCGGTAAGTTCCCTTGACCCCCTTGCGCCGGCGGCGGCCCAGCTTGCGGAGGTAGCGTACTACCGCCAGCATCTAAGCCGGAAGGAAGCGCGTACCGCCGCCGTGGATTTGCTTACCATGCTGGGACTTCCCGGTTCCTTAGCCCGGCGGTATCCTCATCAGCTCTCAGGCGGCCAATGTCAGCGTATCCTTATCGCGATGGCATTGGCCTGTAAGCCCCGGGTACTCCTCTGCGACGAGCCGACCACCGCCCTGGATGTTACGGTACAGCGGCAGATCCTTGAAATAATTGGGAATCTTCAAAAGGAACTGGGATTCGCCATCCTCTTTGTTACCCACAATCTGGCCATAGCGTCCGCAATGTGTTCCGGGCTATGCGTCATGAAGGACGGCAGAATCGTCGAACGGGGCAGTACCGCCGCCGTGTTACAGAATCCCCGGGAATCCTATACGCGGATGCTTATAGAAGCCGTGCTTCCCCTGCCGGATCAGGAAAGGAGCGCCGGGGCGTGAAAAGCGTTTTAAAAGTAGAAGACCTGACCGTCACATACGGCGGCTTTACCGCCCTTGACCGGGTAAGCCTGGAATTGCCGGAGTACGCTGCCCTTGGCCTGGTAGGGGAGTCCGGTTCGGGAAAAACCACGCTGGCCCGGGTTATAGCGGGGCTGATTACCCCCGACGCGGGGCGGGTCCTGCTGGGCGGCGAGGTTTTAGGCGGAAAACGCGGCCGAAACCAGTATAAAACGATCCAGATAGTCTTTCAAAACCCCGACGCGTCCCTCAACCCGCGGCACCGGGTGAGGCATATACTCAGGGAGGCCCTGCTTTTTCATAAGATAGTTCCCCCTTCTCGGGCGGAGGATCGGTGCAGGGAACTGCTTGCGCGGGTACAGCTTGACGAAGACGCCCTGGACAGATTTCCCCATGAGTTTTCCGGGGGACAGCGTCAGCGTATAGCCATAGCCCGGGCGTTAAGCGTGGAGCCCGGCATCCTGATTGCGGATGAACCGACCAGCGCGCTGGATGTTTCGGTTCAATTGACTATGCTTAAACTTTTACGGAGCCTCAAATCGGAGTTTAATCTTACTATGCTTTTTATTTCCCATGATCTGGGGGTAATAAACGCCATAAGCGATACCGTCGCGGTGATGCGGCAGGGGCGGCTCATAGAGGTAAGTAAACGGGAGCGTTTCTTTTCCTGTCCTCAAACCGCCTATGGCCGGGAACTTTTATCCGCGGTGCCCAGAATGCCGCCTGTCATGCCCGCAAATAGTTTCCCCGCGGCAAAGTGCCTGGCAGGGGACGGATGACGGAAAATAGCCCGCCGAACGGACGCGCCTATCGGTGTCTCCGTATTCCGGGGTGCCGTATTCCGGGGACCGGGGGAAAACGATTCGATATTAGCATCCGTGACGGCCGCTTCGCGTCTGTCACGGAAGTCCCCCGGGCCGGACCGGACGGATCGGACGGGGATATATGGATTACTCCGGGACTCATCGATCTGCACGTCCACCTGGGATGGACGGATTTTTTCCCCGACGATCAGGCAAAGCGTGGTGAAGCCGAGGTTGAAACGCTCCGGGCCCGGGCGATCGACGCGACCCTGCGGGGCGGGATAACCACGGTACGCGACGCCGGAGGACTTCCGCCGGATACGGCCCGGCATCTCAGGCGGCGTTACGGGTATCCCCTGCGAATTTATCCCTGCGGGGCGTTGTTTGGAGCGGAGGATGCTCACGGGTGTTCCTATTTGGAACAACGGGTACAGAACATGGCCGATACCGGGGCAGGGTGGATCAAACTATTCGCTACCGGAGGAATTGGAGCGCCCCCGGAAAAGGTTCTTAATCCCCTGTTCTCCCGGGAAGAATTTTTTACTATAATACGCGGCGCCCATAGGGGTAACGTACAAGTGATGGTTCATACCTGGGGGGGGCCTACCATTGACTGGGCTATTGAAGCCGGCGCGGACTCGGTGGAACACGGCGTTTATTTGAGCCGGGAACAGGCCGGCGGGTTGGCGGGCGCAAAAATACCCTTGGTGCCCACCGCCGCCATATACCGTATTGCCGCGGATCCGAACGGGGCTTTGGTTTTAGACGAGACATTGCGCGCCCGGGCCGCGAGAGCCGCCCAGGCGCATCCCCAGGCGATTCGCGAGGCAAAAGACGCCGGGGTAACCATCGGCTTTGGTACCGATTTTGCCGCGCCGCTTCACGGACATAACCTTGAGGAAATTGACGCCCTTATAGACTGCGGCCTGACGGTAGAAGAGGCGTGGCGCGCCGCTACTGAAACCGCCGCCGCGATTTTGGGACGCGCCGATACCCTTGGCCGTATCGCCGCGGGCTTTACGGCCGATGCCGTGCTTTTTAACGCCGATCCGTATAAGGCGCGAAACACCACAATTCTTAGAAAGAACATCCTGTCCGTTATCGCTGCCGCGGATACCGCGGTCTACGTGATACCGCGGGCAGATAACACAAAGCCGCCGTCTTCAACATCATAACCTAATCGAGATTACAACTTCTCATTTTTGTTTGTATTTCTTGAAAATCATCCCGCCGTCTCCCCGCGGATAAACATAGTCAAAGTATACTTTTAGCATGTTATCGGCGTCGATGTTTTTCGTTTTCATATTCCCGTACATGTCCATTTCATGCAGATCAAATATATCGTTTAACCCGTAGAGTATGTCCCACGGTTCATCCGCGGAATAGGCGGGCAGCGGGTCAAATCCATAGTACGCGGCGTTTTGGGGGGCGTTTTCCAGCATCACCGCTTTTCTGTCCGGGTGGGCCGCGGCGTCCGCGGCAATATAGGAGCGCGCCTCCTTATACCCCTCAATTCCTCCGCTGGGGATATCGGGACGTATCCCGTTGAGTCCCACGGCGAACATATAGACCAGGAGCGGCGCGGCAAAGGCGAATTT
>JAITQR010000347.1 GCA_031288815.1 Treponema sp. | reverse complement strand
CTCCCAGATCTGGGCCGCCGCCTGGCGGCCGGCCATGTCCACCACAATCTTGATGGGTCTTCCGTCCTTGCCTACTTTCTGTTCCACCGGCATGTTGTACCAGTCGTTTTCGGGGTAACTTTCCTGCTGGAAACCGTCGGCGTTGAGAACCTGCTGGAAGTAACCCTGCCGGTAAAGGAGGCCCACCCCCACCAGGGGAAGCCCCATGTCGGAGGAGGTTTTCATGTGATCCCCCGAAAGAATGCCCAGACCCCCGGAATAGATGGGCAGGGACACGTCCATGCCGTATTCCATGCTGAAATAGGCCACCATATCCTTGTGGCCGCCCCGGTACCAGGTTTCACCCTTCTTGTAGTGCTGAAAATGTTCGTATACATCTTTCAACGCCGCCAGGTACGAGTCGTCTTTGGCGGCCTCGTTAAGCCTCTCGGGGCTGACCATTCCCAGGGTCTTGATGGGACTCTGCTGGGACTTGAGCCACGCTTCATAATCCAACCGGATAAAAAGCTGCACCGCGTCGTAATTCCATGAGAGCCAGAGATTACGGGCAATCTCTTCCAGGGGCTTCAGGGAGGCGGGAAGCTTTGGTTTTACCGTATATGTAGAAATATTCATGCCTAGATCTTATGCCTGCCGGTGACTTCTGTCAACGCTCCGGCCGGATCCCCAAAAAACACGGAACAAAGACGGGAAGTTTCAAGATCCGGCGTTTTTAAACCGGTGCCAAGGGGAATTCGCCGGTTAAAACTCAACGGTTCCAGGGGCCTGCCGTTCGCTACGAATGAAGACCGAAGCGCCGGGCAAGTTGTTCAAGATGGCTGCCGATGAAGAGAGCCCCGTAACAGCTCAGCACCGCCCCGATGGTTATTCCCATGGGCAGCAGAAAGGAATTACCCTCAAAATTAACGGTCTTGACAAAATCGGTCCCGAAAAAAACGGAAGCCAGGGAAATCAGGAGGACAATGCCGGTGACAACCCAGCCGGAGAAGGTTATTCCCATTTCGATTTTCCAGACAGGCGGGACGGACTCATCATCCCGGATTTGGCGCATTACCGGTTCCTCAAAACTCGGCGCGGAGGGAAAAAAATCGTTCCGCAGAATATCCCGGGAAAGCTCAAAGCGTTCGATTTCCTGGGCGCACTGGGGACAGAAGAAGCCGTGCAGCCTGAGCCGCAGCCTGAGGTTAAGGGGGATTTTTTCGTCCCCCGCGTATTCGTACAACTCGTCGAGCAGCTCGTCGCAGCTCACTCAATGCCTCCTTCGGCAATCCCGCCAAGCTTCTCCCGTAAAAGCTTCTTCGCCCTGAATACGTGGGATTTAACCGTGTTCACCGGAATCCCCGTAATCGCCTCTATTTCCTGGTAGGTCCGGCTGTAGAAGAAAAACAGATCCACGCATATCCGGTACCGCTCGGGCAGTTCCTCTACGGCGCCGAGCACCGCTTCCCGGGAGAGGTCCCGTACCAGTTTCCGCTCCGGGGTATCCCCGTCGCTCAGGCCCTCTTCCTCCGCAAGACTCCGGTACTCCTTCCGCCTGGTTACCCCGTTTACCGCCGTATTGTAAGCGATTTTGTAAAGCCAGGTGGAAAAGCGGGATCGTCCCTCAAACCGGGAAAGTCCCCGGTATACCTTGAGGAACACGTCCTGGGTAAAATCGGAGGCGTCCTCGCCGTTGCGGAAAAAACTCAGGCCCATTCCGTACACCGCCTGTTCGTGCTTTTTGACCAGAAACCGGAACAGATCTTTCTGTCCCGAATTAATCTGGCTGACCATCAACAGATCATCAGCATCGTCCCGCGTCATTGAGCCTTGTCGCTGCGCGTGATTCCGTAGTAGATCAACAGACCAGTCCCCATGGAAAGGGGAATGATTCCGCCCAGAAGGCCGTAGCCGGCCCCCTGGGTAAGCGTCAAAAACACCGTCAAGGCCAGCCCGACGCTGGCCAAAAGAAGACCGGCAAGCAGGCTGAAAGAAAGCAGATCGAATTTGACGGGGCGGTACTGCCCGGCCTTGATAAGCAGGGACTTGCGGCGGTGATCCCAGAGGAGGTAGAAAAATATCACCGCCGAACCCATAACAATCCCCACAATGGGGATGATCGCTATAATTACCCTGGCGGCCTGAGACGCCGATTCCATACCAGCTTACTCCTTAAAAAACAGCCTTCCCCGGCCGCGTTGTCTTTTTCAGACAAAAAACCACACTCTGTCATACTAGCGGTTTCCGTCCGTCTCGTCCAGCGGCCCGGGATTCGCGTTAAACAGGCTTCCGCGCCTCAGGTTAGACCCCTGGAAAGGCTTTTTGTTGCGCATACCGGCGTTTCCCGGGAGAACCGCTTACTCAAGGATCATAAAATCGTTGAAGAACAAAACATCTATGCTTCCCAGCCGGAGTTCGGCGTTAAAGCGTTCTAAAAGCTCCGCCTTGGTTTTGTCCTCGTTTAGGGGGGCCAGTTCCTCCGGGGCCAGGGAACCGAAGTAATCCTGGGCGATCCGCCGGAACAGGGGAACCTTTCCGGCAAGTTCCTCGGTAAAGGGGCGGTCTTCCGCCGGATAGGGGAAAACGATAGAGAGAACCACCGTCGCCCGGGGGCCTCCCTTTACGGGTATCCGCAGTCTGCCGATACCGGTAAAAACGGCGATAGGCCCGGGGGAGGCTTTCGGGCCGCTTTCCCCGGCGCCCCCCGCGGCCTCTCCCCGCCCGCCGCCCTCTTCCACGGGGCCGCGGATTATGGCGTAGAAGGTACCCCCCAGGATAACAAGGACCAGGACGATAAGCAGGGCGGTAAGGAAGCGGACCAGCGAATCCGGCTGTTTTCTGCCGTTAGCCAAGAATGATTCCCTCCTCCGCGAAACGGCGGAGGATCATCAGGTTTACCCGGCTGACGGTTTCGCCGTAATCCGCCCGCCGGGACACGAAGAAGGTAAGGGAGACCTGGCAGTTCGCCCCGCCCACGGACACAAGCCCCGCCTGGGGGGTCTCCTCAAGTCCCGGCAGGCTGGAACAAATTTCCCTCAGGATACCCAGGGCCTTCTCTAACTTATCCGGGCCGTTTTCAGCTTTCAGGTTAAAGGCCTGGCTTACCTTGACGCTTGGGGCGGCGCTGATATTCTCGATGGGGCTGGAGGCGAAGAGGCTGTTGGGGATAAAGACCGTGCGGTTCTCCGGCGTCCTGAGCCGGGAGGTGCGGATCCCCATTTCGGTGATGATCCCGTCGTAAGCGCCGATCTTGATCCGGTCGTTAAGCCGGAAAGGCCGGTCCACAAAGACCGTAATGGAGCCGAAAAAGTTGGCCAGCGTATCCTTGGAGGCCAGGGCAAGGGCCGCGCCTCCCAGGCCGAGTCCCGCCATAAGGGCGCTGACATTGTAGCCCATGCTGCGGAGGATCAGGGTTCCCGCCACAAGCCAGATGACCGTGTTGCAGAACTTCCGGAGCAGGGGCCGGATATCGGTTTCCGTTCCCCGGGAAGAACTGATGGGGGGCTGCCGGGAGATCATGGCCCGGAAAACCCGGGATACCGCCCAGGCGATAAGGCCGATAAAGAGGGATTCCAGAACCCGGCCGATCCACAGCTCCGCCGTCCCGTGTACCCTGAGCCCCTTAATACCGACGCTCACTCCCGCGAGAAACACCGTCATCCCCAGGGGGCGTTCCAGAACCGATATCAGAAGGTCGTCCAGATCCGTCTTGGTCTTCCGGCACAGGTGCTTGAGAATGGCGTGCGTTATCAGGGAACAGATCTTCCCCCCCAGAAGACCCCCCAGGATAAAGGCGGCGCTGAGGAACCACTGTTTTACCGGGTTGTTGAGAAAGCTCTGGGCAAAGAACCCCATCCCCTATATTCTCCCTGTCTTAACCATGGTATTATTCAAGGTAGCTGTTCCAAAAGCTGAAGTTTTGGAACAGCCTCATTATAGCCTAACCTAAATTTTGGAGGGTGGTAAGTATGGTAGTACAGCGGGACGGGATGAAAACCGAGGTAAAAGAAAAAATGAGGGACGGCGAGGGAAGCGTATATTTTACCTACCTTGTGGACTGTGAGAAAGAGAAAAACATCCGGATGCTGGCGGAACTGACCCTGCCCCCGGGGGCTTCCATCGGTTACCACCGGCACGACAAGGAAACCGAATATTACATCATCTTTTCCGGGGCCGGGGAAGTGGATGACAACGGCGTCATACGGCCGGTAAAAACCGGGGACTCCATCATCACCGGCAACGGCGCTTCCCACGGCATAAAAAATACCGGGAACACTCCCCTGGTTTTCCACGCCATCATCGTTACCTATTAAGAATCTGTCCGGCGGATATGTGCGGCATCGTTGGTTACGTAGGGAACCGGGAAGCGGCTCCTGTTCTGTTAAAAGGGCTCGGGAAACTTGAGTACCGGGGCTATGACTCGGCGGGGATAGCGGTCCGGGGTAAGGCGGGTCTTGTGGTACGCAAGGCCAAGGGGGCTCTGAAAAACCTGGAGGAAAAAATCGCCCCGGAGCTCGCGGCGGGAGGCTTGTCCGGTTTTACCGGCATCGGCCATACCCGCTGGGCCACCCACGGGGAGCCTTCGGATATCAACGCCCACCCCCAGACGGATGTGTCCGGAAAGATCGCGGTGGTGCATAACGGGATCATCGAAAACTACGCCCGGCTCAAGGAATGGCTTGGCGGGAGAGGGCTAAGCTTTAAAAGCGCCACCGATACGGAGATCATCGCCAACCTTATCGCCTACTCCTACCGGGGCGATCTCCTGCGGGCCGTGCTGGACGCGGTAAGGCGGCTGGAAGGTTCCTGGGCCCTGGTGGTGATGGGAGTTGAGGATCCGGATCGGATCGTGGTGGTTCGCCGGGAGAATCCCCTGGTGATCGGCCAGGGCAGGGGGGAGGTTCTGGTAGGTTCCGACGTACCCGCTTTGCTTGAGTATACCCGGGATGTGTATTACCTGGAGGATCGGGAAGCCGCGATTCTCTACCGGGACGGGGTGGAATTTTACAACGAGGAAGGCCAGCCCTTTGAAAAAAAGACCGTCCATATCGACTGGGACGCGGCGGCGGCGGAGAAGGGCGGCTACGAACACTTCATGCTCAAGGAGATCCACGAGCAGCCCAAGGCGCTGCAGGATACCCTGCGGCCCCGGCTTTCCGGGGATCGCCGGCGGATCAACCTGGAGGAGATAGGCTTCGACGCTTCCTGGGCCGCGGAACATATAAACGCCGCGAGCCGGGTGGCCATAGCCGCCTGCGGAACGGCCTGGCACGCCGGGGTAATAGCCAAGTACGCCTTCGAGCGTTTCGCCCGCCTTCCGGTGGATGTGGATACGGCCAGCGAATTCCGTTACCGGAACCCGGTCTTTAACCCCAGGGATATTTTTATCATCATCAGCCAGTCCGGGGAAACCGCCGACACCCTGGCGGCCATGCGGATGGCCAAGAAGGGGGGCGCCAGGATCGTCGCCCTTACCAACGCGGTGGGTTCCACCCTGGCCCGGGAAGCGGATCTGGTAATGTACACCTGGGCGGGTCCGGAAATCGCCGTGGCCAGTACCAAGGCCTTTACCACCCAGCTTATGTGCCTTACCCTTATGGCCCTCCAGTTCGGCTTTTTCCGGGGAATCATCGGCCAGGCGGAACTGGAAGGCTACATCGCGGCGCTGGAGGCGGTTCCTTCCCAGGCGGAGACGATCCTCTCCCAAAAGGAGAATATCCAGCGCTTCGCGGCCATGCAGTTCAACAAAAACAAGGTTTTCTACATGGGCCGGCTTTTCGATTACGCCGCGGGCCTGGAGAGCGCCCTTAAGCTTAAGGAGATAAGCTACACCCATTCGGAAGCCTTCGCCGCCGGGGAACTCAAGCACGGGCCCATTGCCCTGGTGGATAAAAACACTCTGGTAACGGCGATCTGTACCCAGGCGGAGCTGTTCGACAAGATGGAATCCAGCATTGCCCAGGTAAAGGCCCGGGGCGCGGCGGCGGCGGTGATAAGCTGGGAAGACACGGATCGGTTCGATCGGATAGCCGACACGGTTTTCCGCATTCCCCGGACGGTGGAAGGTTTCTCGCCCATGCTTTCGGTAATACCCGCCCAGCTTTTCGCCTACTACTGTTCGGTCCAGCGGGGTCTTGACCCGGATAAGCCCAGGAATCTGGCAAAATCGGTAACGGTGGAGTAACCATGATCGACTATCAGAAACGGCGCGGCGGCATTTACGATTTGATGGCCCGGGAAGGAATCGCCCTGGCGCTTTTCGAGGACACGGAGGGAAGGCGGGATCCCACGGTACGCTGGCTTTCCGGACACCCCGGAGACGCGCTGCTTTTTCTGACCGTGGATAGAAAGGCGATCCTCGTTCCCTGGGACGTCAATCTGGCCGTACTCTACAGCCAGGCGGATTCCCTGGCGCCTTACGGCGCTTTTGAACGCCGCCCTCTTACCGCCCTTCAGGAGCTGGCAAGGCGGCTGAAGATTCCCAGGGGCTCAAAGATCGAGATTCCCCCGGTTACCCCCTACCTCCTGTTCCTGGAATACGTGGGAGGGCTTACCGATTTTGATATTATCTGCCGTAACGCGGGTATCCACGGGGAAGCGGAAAAGCTGCGGGCGGTAAAAGACGAGGAGGAGATCCGCATCTACCGCAGGGCCGCGGAGATAACCAACGGGCTTATCGACCTGCTGGAACACAACATCCGTTCCGGCAAGCTGAGGACCGAAGCGGACGCGGCCCTCTTTATCGAGGCCGTAGCCCGGGAACAGGGCTGCGAGGGGACAGGATTTACCACCCTGGCGGCCGGGCCGGACAGGAGCTACGGTATCCATGCCTTTCCCCCTTACACCGCCGCGCCCTTCGGGGGACAGGGGCTTTCCATCCTGGACTTCGGCCTTAAATACTCAGGCTACACCACCGACGTAACCCTTACCTTTGTCCGGGACCCTAACCCCGGCCAGGAAAAACTCCTTACCCTGACGGAAAAAGCCTACAAGCTGGCCTTTTCCCTGGTGGAGGAAGAGAGGCCCGCCAGGGAAATCGCCCGGGCGGTGGATGTTTTCTTCGGCAAAGCGAAAAAAAACATGCCCCACAGCCTGGGCCACGGGATCGGCCTTCAGGAACACGAGAGCCCGGCCATCCGCAGCCGGGAGGACAACGAGTGGATCTTAAAGCCCGGCATGGTCTTTACCCTGGAGCCGGGACTCTACGATCCCTCCCTCGGCGGCTGCCGGCTGGAGAACGACGTGCTTCTTACCGGGACGGGGGCGGAGGTTCTTACCGAAGCCAGGATCGTGCGGCTGTAAGGGGCGAAGCGGGTAAGCTTCCGCTTGGAAACTGTCTTGGGGTCCGGACGAGAACGGGACGCCGGGTATTTTCATCGCCTGCGCCACAGGGAAACAGCGCGGCCAGGGGGCCGCGTTGTTCCGCGCGGCCGCCTCCCGCGTTTCAGCCCATGCCAAACATCTTTTCCTTAAGGTCCAGGTAGTAAAGGTAATCGGCGGGTTTTACGTTCGGCGGACAGCGGTGGTCGCAGAAGGGAATGTAGCCGCCTCTGGCAACGTATTTTTCCAGGGACTCCAGGTACTTCCGGATGGCCTCGGGCCCTTCGCCGAGACGCATCTTGTCAACGCCGCCCATAATGCGCAGTTCTCCCCCGTACCGGTCCAAAAGCTCGCCCGGATGGGTACAACTGTTAACCTCAAAGGGGAAAAGGCAGTTAATGCCGCTTTCAAGAAAATAGGGAATAAGGGGACGCACGTCACCGTCGCAATCGGTATACCAGATATCAATGCCCCTGGCTTTCAGTTTACTGTCGATGCGCTTGTACCGGGGGACTACCACGTTTTTAAAAAAATCCAGGGAAACAATGGGGCCGTGGTTAAAACAGATATCCTCCCACCCCGAGGCGTAATCAAATTTGAAGTGGGGAAGGAGCTGATCCAGAGCGTACTCCACCGCCCGGCAGACCGTTTCCACCATGTCCTCCACCATATCGGGATAATCGAAGGTCGCGTAGGCCAGTCCCTCAAAGGTAAGCATGTCCCGAATCTTGCCGATCATGGAACCGCAGGAAATACCCAGGGGGAAGTCCCGTTCCTCGTCAGGGGGAATACACTCCTTTAACGCCTCAATGTCAATGATACGGCTTGGGTGTTTTATATCGAAATTCTCTTGTTTTACCCTTTCCCAGTCTTCCGGCGTGGTAATTGAGGATTTCAAAAAATGGGGAATGGAACTGCCGCGGCCTTCCAGGGGAACCTCCGCGAGCAAACCGTCGCTGTTGATGATAACCCGTTTGCCGTCCCTTACCTCGATCTCCTTTTCCTCAATAGGGGGACTCATAAAATTGGCGCCGCCGATACTCTGAATCCGGTCAAAAGAGAAAAAGATATCCGCTTCCTCGTTGTTTTTTATACCGTTCCTGGCAAAGATGTCCCATTCGGTAAAATTTTCATCCCAGTAACCGAATTCCATGTTGAAAGAACGGTCAACGCTCTGGTAGTGCATCTGCCGGTTAAACCGCTCCCGATCAGTCATGGCCGATTTCCACTTCTTCCGTATCGGTGTAACGCTCATGGTGTCTCAGTATGCGGCCAAACCCCGCCCCTGTAAAGTCACGGCCCGGCCGGCGTATGGTTTCTTTTGTGGTTTTCGCGTTTTGCACTGCGGGCGCTTGATCGCCTGTCCGCCCCAACTTATACTTCAGCAGGAGTATACAATGGCAAACGGAACGGCGCTTAAAGATCAGGTCAGGGAAGGGCGGCTTTTTACCTACGCCGATTACAAAAACTGGGACCCCGCTGAAATCGGGCGTTACGAGCTTATCTATGGCGTTGCTTACGCCATGGCCGGGCCAAATGCCCGTCACCAGTCAATGCTTATGGAACTGGCTAAACAAATCGCGGTTTATCTTACCGGAAAATCCTGCAAGGTATACCCCGCCCCTTACGACGTACGGCTTTTTTATGATGAAAACGAAGAGGACGATACGGTAGTTCAACCGGATATCTCCGTGATTTGCGATCAGAAAAAACGGGGGCCTGAAGGCTGCAGGGGAGCGCCGGATTTTGTGGCGGAGATTCTGTCGCCCTCAAATACGGCCAGCGAAATGGAACGGAAATTCAAACTCTACCGGCAGGCGGGGGTACGGGAATACTGGGTGCTGGACCCCGAATCCGGCATCCTGCACACCCATCGCTTTGAAGACAGCCAAATCCTGAGCCGCTTTTACGGCCCCAATGAAAACGCCCCGATAGAAACCCTGGAAGGCCTCGAAATAGCCCTGGGCCCGGTATTCGCCGAGTAATTCCCAATTCCCCTCTCTATCAGGCGGGATCCCGGCGGGGGACCGGTTTTACCCGCGCCCGTCCCGAAGACGGCGGAAAAGTCCCGCCAGTTTTTCCGGCAAAAGGCTCATCACAAAGGCCGGGGGAAGCAGCAGTGCCTGGGTCACCTGGTTCTGCTGCCAAAAGAAGGGGAAGAGCTTTATGGGCATGGTGAGGAGTCCGGCGGCAAACACGTAGGTCCAGAAACATTTCAAAAGGAATTCGAGACGGCGGCGGCCGGAATTGGGGGCAAGGGCGTAACGGAGCCCCCAAACCAGGACGGCGAAGAAGAGGGGATTCACAAAAAGCACGTTGATATTGTGGTAGGTATAGTCGTGATTGGTAAAAAAACTCAGGAAGGCCAGGAGGGTTCCCGCTATACCGAAGAAGAGGCCGAAGATCGCCTGGGCTATCCCCCAGACCGCCCCTCCAGGGCCTGGGCGTAAGCCCTTGTAAAGCGAGAGGCCCGCCATGCAGACGGCCAGAAAAAGCCCCAGCGCAAGCTCCCGCGGCCACTGCCGGCGGGGAACCTCCAGCACGGAGGGCCGGTTCACCGCCCTGTTGAGGATCTCCGTTCCGGAAACCAGGGGCCGTCTTATCCCTTCATCGTCAGTGTACTCAAAATCCCGGATCCGCTTCCCCACCTCCGAGGGGAGGAACATCTCCTCCCATATCGTAATGGGGGTGTCGATGTCCTGGCCCATCCAGAAATTGAGGATCCAGTCGCTGAGGGGGGCGAACCAGGTATGCCGGCGTACATGCTGGCGCAGGGTAAAACGGCCCGGCGCCTGGCCGAAACGTTCTTTGAACTGGCCGGCGGTCGCCAGATCGATGATGTCCCGAATCCGGGTGGAACAGTTGTCCTTGAAGTGGTGGTAATAGTAATCCTTGTTTTCCGGCAGCACGTTGGTCTCGGCGAAACGCCATACCTCCTCCCGCTTGGCCGGGGGAAGATCCAGGGTATACAGGGTAATATCCCGGTTAGTCATCCGGTAGACCTGGTAGTTTCGCTCCGCCGGGGAAACCCCGCAACTGTAGAGGAGCCTGCCCGTGGCGAAGTTAAGAAAGAAATGATCGTTTTCAAAGGAAAACAGGCCGTAGTCGTAAAACCGCGCCTCACCGCTCAGGGAATCTTCGATAACCAGGGCAACGTGCCCCCACCAGAAGTAAAGCTCATTTCCCGGCCCCATAACGGCGATTTTAAGGGTTAAATAATCTCCCCTGGATTTGGCATCCCCGGCCCGCGCCGAAGCCGGGAGGGAAAACAGCAAAAACACCGGCAAAAAAAACAGGAGAAACCCGGCAAGACGACAGTATCTTTCCACATCACAACCTTTGCTTCAAAATTGAGGGCCATTATCCGGGAAGCCGGCAAAAATTCCAATTGCCGGGACTTGCCGGAATACCGGGGCAGTATAACGGTCTATTGACTTTGAATAAAGACCCTTCTATACCATGATTGATGAAAAGCAGCGAAGGCTGGTCCAACGCGGGCCTCCTGCATCTTGTGTGGCCCCTCGTCATCGATCAGCTGCTCAACGTGCTGCTGGGAATCGTGGATACCATTATGGTCTCCTCCTTGGGGGAAGAGGCGGTGGGCGGGGTTTCCCTGGTAGATTCCATCAATGTGGTACTGATCAATGTGTTCGCCGCCCTGACCACCGGGGGCGCCGTGGTAACCAGCCAGTACCTGGGCCGGGGGGACAGGGGAAACGCCTCCCACGGGGCGAAACAGCTTATCTACTCGGTGCTGTTCATATCCCTCCTGATCATGACGGCCGCCCTGGCGGGAGGCCGGCTGATACTCCGGGGGATCTACGGGCATATCGCGCCGGGGATCATGGCAAACGCCAGGGTTTACCTTTTCTTCTCCGCTTTCAGCTATCCCTTCCTGGCCCTGAACAATTCGGGAGCCGCCCTTTTCCGCGCCATGGGAAACAGCCGGGTAGGTATGTGGATCTCCCTGATGGTCAACATCTTCAATGTGGGGGGAAACGCCCTCTTTATTTATGTCTTTGGCTGGGGGGTGGCGGGGGCGGCCGTCTCCACCCTGATAAGCCGTTTCGCCGCCGCGGTAGCGGTCCTGTGGCTGCTCCGTCAAAACCGGAATGCCCCGGTGGATATCCGGGGTATTTCCCGGGTACGGATCATGCCGGGGATTATCAGAAGCATCTGCAGGGTGGGAATTCCCAACGGCGTGGAGGGGGCCATGTTCCAGGTGGGGAAACTCTTCCTGGCCCGGCTGGTATCCACCTTCGGCACCGTGGCTATCGCGGGGAACGCGGTGGCCAC
>JAITQR010000337.1 GCA_031288815.1 Treponema sp. | reverse complement strand
CGGGGCCGAACGGCGGCTTGTGGGGGACGGCCTTTTCAGGCGGGCCGTGTCCTACGCCCTGGCTATAAACGAGGTGAACGCCTGCGGGGGGAAGATCGTCTCCTTCCCCACCGCCGGGTCCAGTGGCATTGTTCCCGGGCTCATCTGGGCCTGGTGGGACAGCCGGGACGGAAACGGGCGGGCTTCCCCCCGGGAACAGGGAGGCGTCTCACCCGGTATGGTACCTCCTATGCTGGAACCCCCCTACGATTCCAGGCTCCGGGGCGCGTTTCTGGTGGCAAGCCTTGCCGGGGTTCTCATCGCCCAGGGGGCTACCCTGGCCGGTTCCGAGGGGGGCTGCCAGGCGGAATGCGGTGGCGCCGGGGCCATGGGGGCTTCGGCTCTGGCCTATCTGGAGGAAAGATCCCTGGCGGAATGTTTTTCCGCGGCGGCCCTCTCGCTGAAAAATTCCCTGGGCCTTGCCTGCGATCCCGTGGCCGGGCTTGTGGAGGTTCCCTGCGTCAAGCGGAACGCCTTTGTGGCGGTAAACGCCCTCCTGGCGGTGGATTTGACGCTGGCGGGCATTCAGAGCATAATACCCTTCGACGAAGTGGTGTGGGCAATGAAGCAGATTGGGGATTCCATGCCGGCCGCCCTCAGGGAAACCGCCGGCGGCGGCTTGGCGCATACCCCTACCGGCCTCTCTTTCCGGGAAAGGACAGGCGGCTGATCCGGTTTCAAGGGTATTTCCAGGGGGTCTTATGGCAAAACCGAGACCAGCCGCGGCGCGGTGATTCATGCGGCTGAGTATCTACACTGACGGGGGCTGTTCGGGGAATCCCGGTCCCGGCGGCTGGGCCTACGTGATTGCCGGTGAATCCGGCGGGGAAGCGGCTCCCCCGATCCTGGCCGAGCAATGGGGCGCCGAGGCCAATACCACCAATAATCGGATGGAACTGGGCGCCGTAATCGCCGCCCTCCAGTCCCTTCCCCTTCCGGGGGCCCAGGTTCCCGAGGGGATAACGGTTTACACCGATTCCCAGTATGTCCAGAAAGGCATTACCCAGTGGATTCACAGTTGGAAACGGAACAACTGGCGGACCAGCGGAAAGGAACCGGTAAAAAACCGGGATCTTTGGCAGCGCCTGGACGAGCTTTCCGGAAAATTCCCCGTTACCTGGGCCTGGGTTAAAGGCCACGCGGGGAACCCCTTAAACGAGCGCTGCGACCGTATGACCCGGCAGGCCATTGCCTCCCTGAACGGGGCCGGAAAGATTTAATCCCCTTGCACGCCGGATTAAGCGGGAGGCTCTGTGTTTCCTGGCAGCCCGTCGCAAGTAGGTTTTTGCGTCATTTTATACCGCAATAATCCCGATTGTCCGGCTTCCGCGAAGCTTTGGTTTGAACGGGGTTGGGGGTAAAAATCGCCTCTCCGGCGATTTTTAGGGTTTCACGCGCGAATCGTGACAAACTCCCAGGGCGATTTGCAGGAGTTCCGCCAGGCTTGCCGCCTCTTCCCTGGTAAGGGTTACCCCTTTTCCCACTTTTTCGTGCCCCGGCGCCCATTCCCGTATATCGATCTTGGGGTTCCTGCCGTTCCAGGAAACCAGGTTTACCTCTTTTTTCCAGCCGGTCCGTTCCTCGGAAAGAACCCCAAAGTGCTTCAGAATGTCAAAACTGATATCCGCCATGGGCCCAAGTATACTTTTTTCCCCCACGCCCCGCTAGCGGCGGCGGGAGCCTGTGGCAAGCGGGTTTTCGCACAAAGGGACGCCAAAGGCGCCCTGGGCAAAAAATCCCGATTATCCGGCGTCCCGCGAACCTTCGGTTCAACGGAGCCTGGGGGGTAAAAAATCGCCTCTCCGGCGATTTTTTGGGGTTTCCCGAGCGAAGCGCAACAAACCGCCGGAGGGCTAAGCGGGAACTCTATCCAAAACTAACCGGGTTTTCGGAAAGACTCACCTGTTTAGAAAATTATGGCTCCTATAAGCTATAATCAGGGTAACGGCGCTTTTTCCTTGCCATTGGAAGGTGATTGGAAGTATGATTTCCTCAACAGTTACAGAGAGGACTTTTATGAAAAACAAATGGGTAATATTTTTTTTACTAGTGGTTGGCGCGGTATTTCTGGCGGGTTCTTGTAAGAGTACCGCTTCAAGTGCCCCCGGGACGGCGGCGCCGGAACCTACTCCAACACCGGAACCCGCTCCAGTACCGGCACCCGCCCCGGCGCCGGAACCCGAACCGCCTGCCCCGGAGCTTCCGACCCAGGCGGCCCTGGACGCCCTGGACGAGGCTGTCTCCCGGGCGGAAAGCGCCAGGAAACGGGCCATGGACTTTAAGGCGGCTTCCCGCTTCCCCGATGACTGGGCCGCCGCCGAAGCCGATTACGCCGCCGCCGGTGACCGCAGGGGTACCCCGGAGGAGGTGCGGGAGACCCAGGCCAAGTACAGCGCCTTGGCGGATAGGTATGACGAATTGTTCCGCAAAACCATTCCCCTTTACGCCAAAGACCGGGAAGAAGAGGTTTTGACGGCCAGGGACGCGGCCATCGCGGCGGGGATCAACGACGTATACCCCAAGTATCTCCTTGACGCGGATAAGACCGCCCTGGACGCGCTGGCCAAGTACGAGGCGGAGGATTATTACGCCGCGGATGAAGCTTCCCTCCTGGCCCTGGAACAGTACCGGGGCCTTAAACCGGGGGCGGAGGCCTACAAGGTACGGCAGGAAATCGTGGATCGGGATTTTTCCGAGTACGACAAGGACAATTTTTCCCAGGCCGACGAGTTTCTGCTGGCCGCTTTCAACCACTACGGTGAACAGGACCCGGCGACGGCCCTGAAGGAGGCCGGGGAGGCCCTGTCCCGGTACAATGTTGTTCTACGGGCAGGCTGGGCCGGTTTCGCCGGCGGACTCCAGGCCCTGGCCCAGGCGGAACGGCAAAAGGCCTTGAACGAAAAGGCCAATGTGGCGGTTCGTAACGATTTTTCGGAAACCGAAAAAATTTATAACCAGGGCAACAGCGCGTACCGGGCGGGAAGATACCAGGAAGCCTGTCCCCTGTACGAAAAATCCGCCGCGAGTTACACGGTTCTGACCAGGGCGGCGATTGAAAAACGCCACGCCGCGGAGACGGCCCTGGACAAGGCGGAAAAAAAGGTCATGGAAAGCGAGATGGTGGTTCAGAACGCGGAATTGATTCTGGAAGGAGATGGGGAATGATCAGCGCTATAATAAAAAATCGGCTGCCGTTGTTTTTAGCGGTTTTTCTGGTTTTAAGTCTGCCGGGGGCCTTCGCGCTGCCGGACACTCGGGAATCGGTGTTTTTTGAAGCCCCGGTTACGGCTTTTTCTTTCGCCTTCCTCCCTGAGCCTTTCCTCTTTCTGCCTCTGTTAAGCCTTGCCGCGGTGGAAACCGATGCCCCGGTTCCCCTGGTTCCCGAGAGCATCCGCAACAATCAGTATTACCGGGAAAGCCTCAGGCTTACCAATCTGGCCAAACTGGCTTACAACGAGGGGGATTACGACACTTCCTCCAACTACGCGGCGGAAGCGGTTCGCTATGCCCAGCTTTCCGATGAATACGTGGCGCTGCGGCTTAAAATGAAAGAGGCCAACGACGCCATCACCGCCGCCAAGACCAGGCTGGACTGGGCTTCCTCCGTAAACGCTGCCCGGAGATACCCCCGGGAATTCGGGGAAGCCACGAATTACTACAACGCCAGCCTTAACCTGAGGAAAGCGGAAGACTGGGACGGGGCCATAGAAGCCGCCTACCGGGTAATCGGCGCCCTTGCCTATGTTAAGGAGGAAGAAGTTATTGTTGAACAGCCTGTCGAGCCGGTTGTTGAAAGCCCGGTGATTGAGCCGCCGGTTGTTGAACCGCCGCTGGTTATCCAGGAGCCTGCCCCCCAGGAACCGGAGCCTGTTCTCCTTCCCTCCCAGTATACGGTGCGGCCCTGGAGTACCTTCCGGGACTGTCTTTGGAACATAGCCGGGAGACCCTGGATATACGGAGACCCCACCCAGTGGCGGCTTCTCTACAACGCCAACAAGTCGAAAATGCCGAATCCCAACAACCCGGATCTTATTGAACCCGGCATGGTGCTGGATATTCCCAGCATCAGGGGGGAAGAGCGGAAGGGGCTTTGGGACGCGGAAAAGACCTACCCCTCTCTCCGCTAGCGGTTTGCCGCGCAGGAGCCTGTCGCAAGTGGGCTTTTGCGGTACTTTTTTGTGCCGCAAAAGTCCCGATCAATGGGCTCCGCATAATGCGGATTGTTTTCCGCGAAAACCCATCGGCCATCCTTGCAATTGATAAGATGCGCCGCTTCTTCCAGCGTATCTTTACTAAAGAGTTTAACCGTTCCATGGACGGTTAAGGCCGCGATAA
>JAITQR010000311.1 GCA_031288815.1 Treponema sp. | reverse complement strand
GAGGCCCTGGTAGCCACGGGGATACCGATGCTTCCCAGCTTTCGGATGGATTTTGACCAGAGCGGCTACTCGGCGGTTGTCGAGTAAGCGAAGCCGCTGAACTCGGCTCTTCCGCTCTCCTAAAACAGGCGCTTCCGCCCCAAATTAAGTGGCTTACCCCGAAAAAGGCTCCCCCCCGCGCCCTTGCCCGGGCAGGCAAGAGGAGCGGGCCCTCCCTTAGGGATCGAATCTCCCCTCCACCGGAAGGCGGACCAGATTGATGTTGTGGCCGGGGTAGCGGGTTTTGAAGCCGCTGAACCGGGTTTCCTCGGCGCTCTCGAAGACCGCCACCTGGAAGTTGCCGTACTCGTTGAAGTAGGGAACCAGAACCGCCACATGGAAATGCCGGCGTATCCGGGGCAGGCCGCGGGGGTTGTCCTTGGTGGCCGGGGGGCCTGTTTCGTTGTTTACCGAGCCAAGATAGATTCGGCCCGGCTCGTCAACGGCCAGGGCGTAAAGCAGGGGCTGGAGGCCCTCAAAGCCGAAGCCGGAATTCTCCAGGTAGCCCGGATATTCCCGTTCGCTGACAGTCTCGCCGCCGGTTCCGCCGCCCCGCCGGATTATCACCCGGGAGAAGGGCCAGCTCCGAACCTCGAAGTCCTCCGCCCCGCTGTAGGCCGGGGAGAGGAGAACCGACATGGCCCGGGACGCCAGGTTCCTCGTCCAG
The DNA here is from genome assembly GCA_031288815.1 of Treponema sp. The sequence goes on along the minus strand of JAITQR010000311.1, from coordinate 2,320 downwards.
TCAAGGCCGAAGAAGGGATCCTGTAGTTCCTCCCATATTCCGGCAAGGGAGGAACCCCGCTGTCCGAAGGGGGCCTTGAGCGGTTCTATGGGGAGCCGCTCCCCGGTGACCGGCCGCAGGATGCCGTCCACCACCCATTTGGCGAAGCCCGAGCAGTTAAGGCCCGGCTTTTCCCCCTGCTCCTCCAGGCTGGCGATGTACACGTAACGGCCCTTCTCGTCGAAAGCCCCGTCGTCCTGAAACTCCAGTTCCGGAAGCCGTTCCCTGAGACGGGACATGAAAAGCTGGAGCTCCCGGTAATTCGCCGGATCCGGGTCAAAGTAACGCCGGGGGAATTTGTTCCCCGCCATGGCGTAGATCTCCTCCACCGGTGTGGTAAGGAGCCGGTCGAAGGGAATGGGCAGGGGCAGGGAACGGATCAGGTAGGCGTCGTAAATCACTATGTCCATCCGGCACTTGTCGGCGCTGAGGGGAAAAAACTGGATGTAGGTATAGGGATCGCTGCGGGGGAATACCCGGATCCGGGTGGGCGCCCCGGTATCCCGGCGGCGGCTGAGGATCCAGGAGCCCTTAGCCCAGCCGGGGAAAGTTCCGGGCCCCTTTTCCCCCGTCCTGAGTTCCCTGGCCAGGATCACGAGGAATTCATCCCTGTCCGCCGCTTCCGTCCGAACCTCTATCCTGCCCCCTCCGGGGAGGGTGTGGGTAAGCGGCTTTTTCGCCAGTACCCGGGCGGGAATCTCGGTTAGCCAGCCATCCCGGAGGCTTATCCGGAGGGAAGAATCGTCCTCGATCCCGCGGGTAGGGAGATCCAGCGCCCCAAGCGGGGAAACAAGGAGAAGCATCGCCGCGAAGAAAAGGACCAGCCTGCCGGGCTTGTGGCTTGTCACGCCGCCTGAGACGCGACAAGCCCGGTTATGCGGCCGCCGCGAAGCTTTGGTTCGATCGGCGTTGGCGGGGCAAAAAACCGCCGGACCGCCGGGTTGGCGGCGTTTGAGACGAAAACCATCTGACCAAAAAAAATTCCTGTACATGTCCCTTAAACCTATCGGCAGAGGCCAGCCTTTCATTTATCCACCCGCTTTGCTATATTTAAAGGTATTCGGAAACTTCGGTTTCCGAATCAACAACCTCAAGGGCGAGGTATGTTGTTCTTCCGCGGTGGTTAGACTCAGGGTTTAATACCTTAAGAACGCCCTAAAGGGCGGGGTATTAAACCCTTCGCTACGAATAAAAACCGCCTGGAAACAGCAAAAGGCGGGACATTTTGTAAGACTTGCAAGCCGGCCGCTGGTTGGCGGACAACCGGGTTGTCGAACAAGCCCATTATAATAAAACGGTAAGCGAGGGGACAGTCAATGAAACTATACAGTTGGAGGCAGGTAGCCTTTTTTTCTATTTTGAGCGGCCTTATCGTGCTGATGCTTGCCTTCGGGCTGGGGCTGATCCGGCTGCCCCGGGCAGAGGGAACCGGGCCGGAGGAAAGCGCCCTGGCCGGGGAAAAACTTGGGGCGAAGCCGGCCGCCGCCGGCGAAACGGAAAGCCCGGTTCCCCGTCCCGCTCCCCAACCCCTGCGCCCGGCCCAGTCCCTGGCCAGCGGTGACATCCTTCCCTATACCGAAGACGAGCAGGAAAACATCTCTATCTATGACCGTTACAACAGCGCGGTGGTGAATATCACTACCGAGGTGGTGGCGATAAACTGGTTCCTGGAACCGGTTCCCCAAAATGGGGGCTCCGGCTCCGGTTCGATTATTGACACCCAGGGCCATATACTCACCAACAACCACGTCATCGAGAACGCCTACAAGGTGTACATCAACCTGGCGGACGGAAGCCAGTTCGAGGGAAAGGTGATCGGAACCGACCCGGAAAACGATATCGCGGTGCTGAAATTCGATCCCCCCAGCGGCATGGAACTGCGTACCATCCCCTACGGCGATTCCGGCAACCTCAAGGTGGGCCAGAAAGTCCTGGCCATCGGAAACCCCTTCGCCTTCGAGCGCACCCTGACCGTGGGCATCGTCTCGGGCCTGGGGCGTCCTATTCAGACCTCCTCGCAGAACATCATCCGGGACATGATCCAGACCGACGCCTCCATCAATCCCGGCAATTCCGGCGGCCCTCTCCTGGATACCCAGGGCAGGATGATCGGGATCAACACGATGATCTACTCCCCCTCGGGCGGATCCGTGGGCATCGGCTTCGCCATTCCGGTAAACACCGCCAAACGGGTGGTGGCCGAGCTGATCCGCTACGGCAAGGTCCGCCGGGGCCGCATCGACGCTACCCTGGTGCAGCTCTTTCCGGATCTGGTTCGCTA
>JAITQR010000285.1 GCA_031288815.1 Treponema sp. | reverse complement strand
AAATTCTATAGCCAGGAAAACGGTGATACCATTGATGAACTTTTAAAAGAAAGCGATATTGTTGCTCTTGCCATGAGTTTGTCGGATAATACCAGGCATATGATTGACGAGAGAGCCTTCAGCCTCATGAAGCCAACCGCATACCTCATCAACATGGCCCGTGGCGCCGTTGTAGACGAGCAAGCTCTTTACAATGCTCTGGTTAACAAGACGATCGCTGGTTGTGGAAGCGATGTTTTTGAAAAAGAACCCCTGCCATCGGAAAGCCCTCTATGGGATCTTCCCAATATCTACATAACTCCCCACAATACCCCTGCTGTACAGGATAAGGTTGCCGCTTCTATGCGTTATATCCTTGAAAATATCAGGCACTACAAAGCCGGAGAATCATTGGTTAATGTTTTAGATAAGAAAGACCTTTATACAAAACGTTAAAAATATTAATAAGGTGGTAATATCATGCCCTGGTGGAACAGGAACAATCTGCGTCTGATTCAGAATAATCTTCGCGCCAAAGACGCTGCCATGGACAGGCAGAGCCTTATCAAAAAGCTAAAAGAACTTTCCTGCAACGTGCTGCTCCTTAACACCGGGGGTCTCGTGGCGTTTTATCCTACCGCCCTGGACTTCCATTACCGGAGCCCCTGGCTTGGCCAGGGGGATCTTACCGGCGATATGGTAAAACTCTGCCACGACAACGGCATGCGCTACATGGCCCGTTTCGATTTCAGTAAGATTCACGAGTCAATATACGCGAAGCGTCCCGAATGGGCCTACCGCTCCCTTAAAGGGGAAGTGATAAACTACAACGGTATGGTTCACGCCTGCATCAACAGTGAATACCAGCGGAACTGTTCCCTGGCCATACTGGACGAGGTAACGGAAAAGTACCCGATAGACGGGGTCTTCTTCAATATGTTCGGCTATACCACCAGGGACTATTCAAATAATTACCACGGTATCTGTCAATGCGAGAACTGCCGGACCATGTTCCGGGAGCGATACGGAAAGGATCTGCCCAAAGCGGAAGACGGGGAAGATCCGGTCTTCCGGCTTTATCTCCGTTTCAAGGCAGAGACGGTACACGAGGTACTGGATAGTATCCGCAAGCTTATCAAGGGAAAATCCGCCGAATTGGCCATATCCACCTACACCGACTACAACGTGGACATAATCAAAAAGGAGTCCAACACGGAGATCCACCGTCCCCTGCCGGTATGGGAATACTCTTCGTCCGAGAATCACCAGTCCGTGGAAGGAACCTGGGACGACAAGCTCATCAGTAATGTGTGCATAAACGCCACAAGCATAAACTACCGGTTCCAGGGGGTACACAGTCCCCATGTGGCGTTGCGTTTTTACGAGGCCCTGGCGTCCGGCGCCGGTCTTGATTTTTGCGTCATCGGCGTTTTCGATGATTACCCCGATCGGAAAAATCTGCCCGTGGTAAGGGATATTTTTAAATTTCATCAGGATCACGAAGAATACTTCGGCAATTTTGACGCCGTCCCCGATGTGTTGCTTATAAAACCGGGCCCCAATCCTTCCGGTTTGCAATTAAAAGAATACCAGGGCGTCTTCAAGATCCTTAAGGAAGCCCACATATCGTTCCGGGTTACCGAACAGTACGCCGTGAGGCCGGAGCACGTGGAGGAAGCTCAGCTTATCCTCTGCGCCGATCCCGACCCCGCCGATTTGTTGCTTTATGTTCTGGAAAAAGCGGCGGCAAAGAAAACGCCCCTTGTTTGGACCGGGACCGCCTGGCGAAACGGCCTTTCGCCGCGGTTTATGGAGCTTTTCTCGGTCAAGGAGGCGGAGGCGGGCGGGGAGGATAGAAACCATGCTTATTTATTCAACGGCCCCAAGGATCTGTTTACCAATCTGGGGGAAACCGATTGGACCCTGTTTGACGGCCCCCAGGTCCCGGTCAAAGGCCTTGAGGGGTGTAATTACGGGCTGGAAAAGATAAGCTCCGGATTTTTCGGGCCTCCTGAAATGTGCGGCGGCAACGAACTTACCGGAGAATACGCCCTCCTCATTAGCAAGCCCCAGAGGACGATGCTTTTTCCGTTCCAGCCGGGTTATCTTTATATGCGCTACGGCTACGATGAATACCGCCATATAATCATTGATTCCCTCCGCAATACGGGCTGGTTAAAACCTTCACTGTCCATTGACGCCCATCCCATGGTAGAAGTGTTTCTGAACCGGTATCAGCAAAACAAGGCCCCAGCCCTCTACAACATACAGCTGATAAACCTTTCCGGGTATAACGGCGTCTCGTTCCACAAACCTGTACCGGTAAAAGACATTCCGCTTACCATACATTTGAGCGGCGGGGATGTTCCCCGCGAGCTGTTTTCCCTGCTTGGCGGTCAAAAGCTGCCCTTTGAAGTTAAAGAAAAGAAACTTAGTTTTTCTGTCCCCCTGCTTGACGCGTACGAAATGATTGTTATAAAGTAGGATCAAGAGTTTAAAAGTTAAAACGTGGGGGAATTTGACTAAATGCTGGAGCCGATAAAAACAGAGAAGCTGTACAACGTTATCATGCGCCGCATAACTGAGTTTATCAGGGAACAGAAGCTGGAATCCGGCGACAAGCTGCCCCCGGAACGGGAGCTGGCAATCGCTTTGTCCGTTAGCAGAGCCTCGGTGCGCCAGGCTATTACCGCCCTGGCCGCCCAGGGCATCATTACCATGCGCCACGGGGACGGAAACTATATCTCCAAAACCGGCGGAAACGGCCTCTTGGAGCTCTTCGGGCATTTTCTGGCGGGCGCCCAGATAAACCCTGACGAGATTCTCGAAGTCCGCCTTATGCTGGAATGCGAGGCTGCCCGGCTCTGCGCTCTCCGG
>JAITQR010000129.1 GCA_031288815.1 Treponema sp. | reverse complement strand
ATCGACACCCTCCTCTACCTGCGGGATCTGGGCAACACCCTGATTGTGGTGGAGCACGACGAACAGACCCTGCGGACCGCCGACTACATCGTGGATCTGGGGCCCGGCGCGGGGGTTCACGGCGGCGCGGTGGTGGCCCAGGGCACGCCGGAAGAGGTGATGGAATCGGAGGAGAGTCTTACGGGCCTCTACCTGGCGGGAAAGCTGACCATGGAGATACCCGACACCCGGCGGAAGGGGAACGGCAGCTTCATCCAGCTTCAGGGAGTATCGGAACACAACCTTAAAGGCATAGACGTAACGATACCCCTGGGGCTCTTTACCTGCATTACCGGGGTTTCGGGATCGGGAAAATCCACCCTCCTTTCCGACGTGCTGTACCCGGCCCTGGCGAACCGGATATACGGGTCCAGCCGCCAGGAGGGGGCCTGCAAAAAAATTACCGGCTTTGAACATATCGACAAGGTCATCGACATCGACCAGAGCCCCATAGGCCGTACCCCCCGTTCCAACCCGGTCACGTACGTGGAGGTCTTTACCGAGATACGGAACCTTTTCGCCAGCCTGCCGGAGTCGAAGATGCGGGGTTACAAGCCGGGACGCTTCTCCTTCAACGTCCGGGGGGGGAGATGCGAGAACTGCGAGGGGGACGGGACCATCAAGATCGAGATGAACTTCCTCCCCGACGTGTATATTACCTGCGACGTGTGCCAGGGGAAGCGCTTCAACCGGGAGACCCTGGAGATCCGCTACAAGGGGAAGAATATCGCCGACGTACTGGATATGACCATTGAGGAGGCGGCGGGTTTTTTTGCCCCCATCCCCCGGATTGCCCACAAGATGGGTACCCTCCTTTCCGTGGGCCTGGGTTACGTCAAGCTGGGGCAGTCCGCCCTGACCCTTTCCGGCGGGGAGGCCCAGCGGGTAAAGCTGGCCCTGGAACTCTCCAAACGCTCCACCGGGAAGACCTTCTACATCCTGGACGAACCCACCACGGGGCTCCACTTCGCCGACGTGAAGCAGCTTATGGAGGTGATCCAGCGTCTGGTGGATCAGGGGAACACGGTGGTGATGATCGAGCACAACCTGGATGTGCTGCTCCAGGCGGATCACATTATCGATCTGGGGCCGGAGGGGGGAGACCGGGGCGGGGAGATCCTGGTTACCGGAACCCCGGAAGAGGTGGCGGAATACGAGAGATCCTACACCGGCGTCTACATCAGGGAAATGCTGAACCGGAACCGCCAGCCCAGCCGGGGAAGGGTGTCCCGGCGCGCATGAACAGGCTCAAGGGTTTTCCAAAAACAGTACTTCTCCTGGTCCTGTTTCTTTTCCTGCTCTCCCCTTCCCTCCGGGCGGGGGGCGGGAGGGAGGAACGGCGGCAGCCTTCAAGCCCTCCCCCCGCGACGCTTCCCGCCCCGGACGACAACGCCCCGGCCGGCACTGACGCCGTTCCGGGTGACGCCGCCCCGGACGAGGCCGCTCCGACGGGTACCGGCGCCCCCCCGGTTGACAGCGCCCCGGCCGACACCCCTCCCGCCGCTACCGGCGCCCCCCCCACCGGGACGGACTCCGCCCCGGCCACGAGGGCTGCCCCGGCCGCGGAAGCCGGCCCGGGACGGGCGGCCCCGGCGGAACTGAGCGCGGAGGAGTCCCGCGTCCAACTGGACATCAAGACCAGTACCCTGGGGGAGTTGGCCCTCTGGTGCCGGACCCTGGGGCTTTCCGAAGGGGGAACCAGGGAGGATCTGGCCGGCCGTCTCCGGGCCCATTATGCCCTGGATCGGGTCCCCGCGGCCCCGGAGGATCCGGACAGACGGATCATCGTCATTGAATCGTCCCGGAGCACCGAATATTTTACCCTTGAAACGGTGGACGAGGACTATGCCCGGCTGCGGGGGGACGTGATCGTGAACCTCAAGGACGGGGACGCCACCCACCGGATATCCGCCCAGGATATCCTCTACAACCGGACCAGGAACATCATCACCGCCCGGGGAGGGGTAAGGTACGTCAAGGAGGAGGGGGAGACCATCGAGACCTTTAGCGGGGAAACCATAACGGTGAACCTGGACAACTGGAAAAGCGTATTCGCCGAAGGCGTCTCGGAACGGTCTATCCAGGAGGACGAAACCACCTACCGTTTTTCCGGCGCGGTTATTTCCCGCAGCGATCAGGATACCACGGTACTCCGGGACGCCTCCATTAGCAACGCGTCGAATCCCGAATCCTACTGGTCCCTGAACGCCACAAAGCTATGGCTCCTGCCGGGTTCGGATTTCGCGGTTTTCAACGCGACCCTCAAGGTCGGGGAAATTCCGGTTCTCTACATTCCCTTTTTCTATTACCCCGCCGACGAGGTGGTGTTCCACCCGGTTATCGGTTACCGTTCCCGGGAGGGGAGTTTTGTGCAGACCACCACCTACATCCTGGGCCGGCCCCAGTCCGCCGGGGGATCGGGCAGCTCCCTTACCAGGATCCTGGGAAACAGCCCGGACATGGAAAAAACCCAGCAGGGGATCTTCCTGCGCAGCACGGGCAAGAAACGCCAGGACGCGAACGAGATGAGCCTGAAGGCCATTATCGATCTCTACGCCAACCTGGGCGCCTATCTCGGCACGGAATTTTCCATGCCCCGGCGGGGGATTTTCGGCGTTACCGATATTTCCGCCGGTTTCGGGGTAACCAGGGATATCAGAAAGGCCGGCGACAGTTTCTATACTCCCTTCGTCCGGTATGACGGAACCAGCGACTGGAACAGCTCCCACTTTTTTTCCCAGGATCTTCCCCTCCGGTACCGCTTCAACATGACCGGCTCCCTCAGCGGCGGGGGCGGTTCCCTCAACTGGGCCGTTCCTTACTACGCCGATCCCTTTGTGAACAAGGATTTTTTAAACCGGGCGGAAGAAATGGACTGGGTAAACATGGTCCAGCAGGGGATGAGCCTGGACGAAACAGACCCGGAAAACGATCCCCAGGTCCTGGGCTCCTATGAATGGCGGATCAACGGCTCCCTGAACCCCAGACTCTCCTTCCTGGCCCCCTACGTGTCCAGTTTTTCCGTGTCCAGTTTTTCCAGCACCGTCGCCTTTGAGACCAGGAATTCGACAAAATACACGAACCGGAGAAACGACTATTCCCCGAACCGGCAGTTTTTCTTTCCCAATAAATTGACCCTCTACTCCGTCACCCTGGCCCTGGCCGGTACGCCCTTTACCCTGGGAGAAACAAGCGCCGCCGCCCAGCCCGTTGCGGAGGCCCAGGAGAAAAACCCCCTGGCGGGCATCGGCGAACCCCTTTCCCCCTGGGCGCCGGCCGAGGAAAAAACCCCCGGTTCCGCCAAGGCCGATCCCTTGCGGCCCCCGGTTTTAAGCCAGCGCTTCGACTTACCCCAAAGCGGAGGCCCCCAGTTCAGCATCGATTACCGGATCAACCCCGCCGCCGTTTCGGAACTCCAGTTCCGTTCCAGCCAGGAGAACTGGAGGGAGGCGGAAGACATCGACTGGAGCGAGGTTTCCTCGGTCCTTTCCACCATCCGGGGGGACGCCAATCTGGGCTTTAACCTGAACCACCCCAACGGGGGGATGTACACCAACAGTTTCCGGCTTATCACCACGGGTTCCTGGCAGGATTTTACCCATGTGGACAAGGAGGCGGAGGAATTCAGCGCTTCCGGTAACCCGGACCCCACCAAAATCCGGAACGCCCGGCTCCAGGCTTTCAACGCCACCTTTTTCAATACGAACTACGAGTTTTCCTCCACCTTCCGGCCCCTGTACCACAGCGCCGTATGGGGGAATTCGAGCCTCCAGTACTCTTTCAACGGGCTCCTGGCGAAATCGGTCTTTGATCCCAATTCCATCAGCGCCGGCGCCGCGGACGTCTGGGAGGAGATCCCCAGTTGGGACATCCAGTACGGGGCCTGGGACGAGGATTACCTGAACTCCCACCGTTTCGTTACCAATATCGCCGCCAGCGTGATGGACAAGGCCCAGACTTTCACCTTTACCGCGGATCTCCCCCCCCGGGAGGCGGCCATTGAGGGCAATTCCACCCTGCGGTTGTGGATCAGCGAGACCAACGCCCACATGAGGATATTTAACCCCGCCCAGCCGGAAACCCGGAAACCGGAGCCTTTCTACCTTACCGAGACCCTTCGTTTCGGGGACTACGGTTCAATTCAGCAGTACCTGGTTCTGGACGCGGAAGACAAGGAGTACACCACCATAAGCACGCATCTTTCCCTGGTGGGCTTTTCAGTGGCCTATACGGCGGTCCGGATGATCCCCTACCAGTTCAACTACCAGGGCTCGGTGGATTCCAGCCTGGGCGACGGCTGGGTACAGAAGGGGGAGGAAAGCCTCCGGCACCGGGATCTGGTTTTCGGCTACCAAAAGAGCACCAAAAAAAACAGTTTCTGGAAAGACCGTCTTTCCCTCTCCTTTAACCTCAATACCAGCATGACCTTTGATCTTCAGCGCTACACCTACTCCCGGCTGAATTTTTCCGGCGGCCTTACCCTGGGGATCAGCGATTTTCTGGATTTCAGCCTGTCCATTACGTCGGAAAACACCTACGTTTACCGGTATTTCAAGGATTTCCCCGGTTTCGGGCTTCCCATAGAGATGCCCGCGGGGGAACAGAACAACTTCTTCCTCGATTTGATGAATTCCTTCCGGTTTGACGATGATGATCGGCGGAAAAGTTCGGGGTTTAAGCTGAAATCCTTCGGCCTCAACGCGGTCCACCACCTGGGGGACTGGAACGCCGCCCTGGGAATTTCCCTTTCCCAAACCCTTGAAAGGCCCAGCGGCGGGAACCCCTACTACAAATTTCAGCCGGAAATTTCCTTCGTGGTCCAATGGATACCCATAAGCGAGATTAAGACCGAGATGAAATACGAGAAAGACGAATGGCAGGTGAAGTAGAAAGCCCCCCGGCGGGCTGCCGGCCGCCGCGCGATTGACAGGCAAAACCGGGGGCTATAGACTTTTTTCTCAGAGGGTTTTATTTGGAGGACAGCATAACCATTGTCCTGGATAACCGGGATCTGTTGTCCGGGGTATGCGGCGCTAACGACGGAAACCTCAGGCTTATCGAAGGCTCTTTGGGGGGGCGTATCGCCGCCCGAGGGAACGAGATTCGCCTGGAAGGGGCCGGCGAGGCCGGAATCAGACGGTTTAAGAGCATGATGGATAACCTTATCGCCGCGGTTAAGGAGGGGGACGATCTTTCCCCCGAGTATGTTAAGGCCCTGGTGGGGAATTTTTCCCCCCAGGGGGCCGGGAAGGAGCCGGGAGAAACGGGGCCGGAAAAAACCCTCCCTTTGGGGGAGGCTCCGGCGGAGAACGGCGCCGATCCGGCCGTCGGCCTGGCCGACGCGGCGATACGGATCCCCCAGGGCTTTAACCGGGTGTTTCCCCGGAGCCGCAACCAGGCGGCCTATGTCCTGGGAATGCGTTCCTGCGATATCAGTTTCGGCATTGGGCCCGCGGGGACCGGCAAGACTTTCCTGGCCATAGCCGAATCCCTCAGACTGGTGCTGTCCAAAAAAATGCGGAAGCTGGTGCTTACCCGCCCGGTGGTGGAGGCGGGGGAGAACCTGGGTTTCCTGCCCGGAGACCTGGCCCAAAAGATAAGCCCCTACCTCAGGCCCCTCTACGACGCCATGGAGTCCCTGGTGTCCTTTGAGACGATCCGCCGGCTGGAGGAGACCAGGGCCATCGAGATAGCCCCCCTGGCCTATATGCGGGGGCGGAGCCTGAACGACTGCGTCGTGGTGCTGGACGAGGCCCAGAATACCACCAAAGAGCAGATGAAGATGTTTTTAACCAGGATCGGCCAGGGCGCGCGGGCGGTGATTACCGGGGATATAACCCAGATCGACCTGCCCCGCCGGATCGATTCGGGACTCCTCCACGCCGTCTCCGTGCTTTCCGGGGTGGAGGGCATCCACTTCAGTTTCCTCCACACCGCCGATGTGGTGCGGAACCCCCTGGTCAAAAAGATCATCGAGGCTTATGAACGCGAAACCGAATCCTGAAAAGTCGCCGGCGGACAGGTTTCTGGCCGCCCTGACGGCCCTTGTCTGGCCTCCCCGTTTTCGTCCCCTCCCGGGGGCCGTCAATTTTCTAACCTTCGTCCTGGTCTGCCTTACCAGCCTGGGAAGCGTGAAGGGCGCCGGGGGCGGGGATTTCCGGAATTTCGAGGTCGGCCAGGTGGCCGACCGGGACGTGGCCGCGGAGGATGATGTTTCCTATGTGGACGAAGACGCCACAAATCTCCGCGTGGAGGCCCAGGAACGGCTGGTTCCCGCGGTATTCCGTTTTTCCCCCATCGTGGAGAGGGACGCCGTAGCCGCCTGGAAGGATTTTACCGGTTTTACCGGGAATCTTTTCGGCGAAGGCGTTTCCGCCGAGGCTTTCAAGCTGAGGATACAGGCGGAGTACCCGGCGGACTTCCCCAACCACGTGCTGGACGTGTATTACGCCGATCCCGACCGGGAGACTTACGGCGAGAGCGGCGCGGCGGTTCTGGGAACCATTCTGGGCCGGGGGCTCTTTTCCCTGCCCCACGAGGGCCTTGAGCGCTACAATCCGGACGTGGTGGAACTGCTGACGGAGAGCAACTCCCGCAACGAGTGGGAGCGGATCTCCTACCGGAACATCATTACCAGGGAAAACGTTTCCGCCGCCCTGGAGGCGGAGGCGGCGAATTTTTCCAACCGTTCCGCCTTCAACCGGATTGCCCCGGATCTGCTCTACCCCTTTATCCGGGAGAACGTGTTTTTCTCCCCCTCCGACACCCTCCAGCGGGTAACCGAGGCCCGATCCCAGGTGGAACCGGTGATCAAACAGATAGAAAAGGGGAAAAAGGTCATCAAGAAGGGCTTTATCATTACCGAGGAAAACATGCGGGAACTGCGGGCCCTCAGCCTGAACAGTTCCGGCGGAGACCCCCGGGACGCCATAAGCGTGATCCTTTTCCTGTTCCTGATTTTTATCATGCTGGTTCACCTCTCGGGGGAGCCGATCCTGGGGCGCGTCCTTTCGGATCAGGAGATTTATCTCCTGGCGGCCCTGACGGCCCTGTACTTTGTCGGCACGGCGCTGCTTAAAAACACGGCCACCGGGATGGAGTACCTCCCCCTGTCGGTGATCCTGCCCAGCGCCCTCCTGGTCATGCTGCCCGCCATTCTCGTGTCCCCCAGGCTGGCCCTGCTTTTCGCCATCGCCCTTCCCCTGGGCGCTTACGTTTCCGGTTTTTTCGACTTTTCGGCCTTTTTGTTCGCCCTCGTGTCCGGTGTGGTAGCCTCCTGCTCTTTGGAGGGGGCGCAAAAGCGGATGGATCTGGTTAAGGCGGGGCTCCTGATCGCCGGGGTAAACAGCGTCGTCATGTTCGCCATCCTCCTGGCCCGCCACGCGGGGCCCGGGGTCTACCCCAGCCTGATCTTCTGGGCCGCCTTTAACGGCCTTGCCTCGGGCATGCTGGTTTTGGGAGTGCTGCCCCCCCTGGAACACGCCCTCAACGCCGCCACCTCCTTCCGGCTGGCCGAACTTTCGGACCTCAATTCCCCTGTTTTAAGGCGGCTCTTTACCGCCGCGCCGGGCACCTACACCCATTCGATCATGGTGGCGAACCTGGCGGAGGCGGCCTGTCAGGACATCGGCGCCAACCCCCTTCTGGCCAGGGTGGGGGCCTATTACCACGACATCGGGAAGATGGAGAACCCGGACTACTTCGTGGAGAACCAGACGGTCTACAACAAGCACGACGACATTGCCCCCCGGCTTTCCGCCACGGTGATCCGCAGCCACGTCAAGCTGGGGACGGAAAAAGCCCGGGCCCTGGGGCTTCCCCAGCCGGTGGTCGACATCATCTCCGAACACCACGGCAACTCGGTGATCACCTGGTTTTACAACAAGGCCCTCAAACAGGAGGGCGGCAAGTCCGGGAACAAGGCGGCGGTGAACGTGGAGGACTTCAGCTACCCCGGAACACCCCCCCGGTCCCGGGAATCGGCGGTGGTGATGCTGGCCGATGTAAGCGAGGCCGCTTCCCGGACCCTGGAAAAGCCCAACGCCTCCAAGCTGGAAAAATTCATCCAGGAACTTTTCAGCGCCAAAGTCGAATACGGGCAGCTTGCCCTGTCGGAACTGACCTTCCGGGATCTGGAAACCATTAAAAAGGCGTTCGTCCGGGTGCTGGCCGGGTACTACCATTCCCGGATCGAGTATCCCAAACTGGACAGGGATATGCTGGGCCGGGAATACGGCGCAACCTCCAGGGAAGGGCCGGCCGCGAAGGAGCCGGCCGCGCCGAAGGAGCCGGCCCCCGGGGAGGCCCGGGAGTGAACCGGGTGGAAACGAACGCCGAGGAGATCCCCCTGCCCGCCTGGGCGGGGAAAGCGGAAAAATTCGCCCTCAGGGTACTGGAAGAGATAGGCCGGGACGGCTGGGACGTATCCCTGCTCTTCTGCAACGACGCCTATATCCGTTCCCTGAACGCCCGGTACCGGGGGCGGGACGAGCCCACGGATATTCTCTCCTTCCCCATGGGGGAGACCCTGGCAGGGGAGGACGGGGAGTCCCGTTACCTCAGCGGGGACATCGTTATTTCCCTGGAAACCTGGGTGGAAAACGCCCGTTTTTTCGGCATAGCCCCGGACGAGGAGTTACGCCGTCTCCTTATCCATGGTATTCTACACCTGGACGGCATGGATCACCGGACCAACGGGGAAACGGAGCCGATGCTCCTCCTGCAGGAAAAAATATTGAAATCCCTGACGGCCGAGCGCGTTTTGCCGCTTCCCGGTACGGTCGGCGGGGGTTCTCCATCCAAAAAGGAAAAATATGAGTTCTGGTTTTATTGACGGCGTAACCGGCGGCCTGTCCCGGTTTTTCAAAAAATCTGGCCCTTCAAAAACGGGTTCCTCCCCGGCCAAACAGGAGTCCCGGAACACCCAGCCGGGACGCAAGGGGGCGGAAACTCCCCCGCGGATCGACCAAAAGACCATCAGAGCCCTGGAATCGGACAAAAAGGAGATGATCCTGGGTATCGTGGAGCTGTCCGATACCACGGTCAAGGAGGTGATGGTTCCCCGGACCGATATGGTCTTCCTTTCGGTTGACGATTCCCGGGACGAGCTTCTGGCCTGCATCGCCGAGAGCGAACACTCCCGTTTCCCGGTCTTTGAGGAGACCATCGACAACGTGATAGGGGTACTCTACGTCAAGGACGTACTCAGATCCCTGGTGAAGGAGGAGCCCTTCGACGTGCGGAAGCTGCTCCGCAAGCCCTTCTTTGTGCCGGTTTCCATGCATATCGACCGCCTCCTGCGGGAGCTCCGGCGCCGCAAGGTTCATATCGCCGTAATAGTGGACGAGTACGGCGGGGTTTCGGGGATTGTCTGCATGGAAGACATCATCGAGGAGATAGTGGGGGACATACAGGACGAATTCGACCACGAGACCGAGGATATCCTTAAACTGGGGGAGGGAACCTGGCTCTGCGACGCCCGGGTGAACCTGGAGGATCTGTCCAGGGAACTGGGCCTGGAGCTGCCGGTGGAAGATTTCGATACCCTGGGGGGCTTTGTGTTCGATCTCTTCGGCAAGATCCCGGTTCGTTACGAAAAGGCCACCTACCAGGGGGACAACTTTATCATCCAGGAAATGGACGGGCACAAGATCAATTCGGTTAAAATAATCCTGAAAAAAGAAGAGGAGGCCTCGTGAAGGGGACCGCGCCGGGGAGGATCCTGTTCCTCGTCCTGTTCGCCTTTTTCTGCGGCACCGGGCCGGAAGCGCAGAGTCCCTCCGGCGCGGACTCCTGGTACCAGCGGGGCCGGACGGCCATGCTGGAGGAGGACTGGTACGCCGCGGCGGAAGCCTTTATGGAGTGCCTCAGACTCAACCCGGCCCACGCGGAGGGGACTTTCGCCCTGGCGGAGTGTTACTACGAGCTGGAGGAATTTGACGAGGCCCTTGTCTGGGTACGGAAGGCCCGGCTCCTGGCCCGGGGGGATATGGCGGTGGCCAATCTGGAAGTCTCCACCCTCATCGCCCTGGGCCGCCTGGACGCCGCCCAGTCCCTTATCCAGGATATCCTTTCCCGGGAGCCCTACAACCGGGAAGCCCTGTTCGCCTCCGGGGAGATGGAAGTGGCCCGGGGTCAGAGCGCCGAGGCGGCCCTGCGTTTCCGGGAAGCGGTACGCCGCTACCCCGACGACCGCCGGCTCCTCATCTCCCTGGCCCTGGTGCTGGGATCTTTGGGGGACGAGGAGAACGCCCGGCTCTACATTGAACGGGCCCTGGAGCGCCACCCGGAGGATTACCGGGTCTATTACTACGCCGCCTATCTGGACGCCCGGGCGGGCCGGGTAAGGGAAGCCACCCGCTACGCCGAGGACGCCCTGCGCTACCGGCCGGGTTACGGCTCCGCCCTAAGCCTCCTGGCCTCCCTGCGGTACCGTTCCGGCCAGTACGAGGAGGCGATACGCCTTGCCGATACCCTTATCGACCGGAACCGGGAAGATATCTCCGCCTGGTACCTCAAGGGCATCGCCCATGTCCGGATGGGCCGCAGCGCCGACGGGATCCGCATTTTTTCCGATGCCCTTTCCATTGACGGGGAGGACGAGTTTATCCGGGCCAATCTGGAAGATCTTCTCATCTCCGCCACCCCCATAGAGGACCCCCAGCGGCAGCGCTGGGCCAACTGGCATTTTGCCCGGGGCCGGGATTACCGCTCCCGGAACCTGTCCGACCAGGCCCTGTTCGAGTACCGCAGGGGCCTCCGGCTTAACCCCTACGCCCGGGATCGGCGGGACTACGCGGAAATCCTCCGCCTCCAGGGTTACCCCTCCCGTTATCTGGAAGAACTCCGTTTCCTCCAGGATCTGGGCCAGGCCGACCGGACTCTTAACGACGCGGTGGAAACCTACGGCTCCCTTTTGTCGAATACCCTGCCCCGGCGCTGGCAGATCGATCCGGTGGAGGCCGTCAGGCCCCATTGGGGGATCGCGGTCTTCTCCGCCGCTTCCCAGTCCGGGTTTTTCCACCCCGACGGCGCGGTCTCCGCCGCGGCCCTGATACGGGAATTCCTCAACCACGATCGGAACATCGTCCCCATGAACCTGGAATCGCGGCAGCCTTCCTTTTCCCAGGCCTACCGTATCGCCCGGGAGGCGGGGGCGGATTACTTCCTTATGGTGTCGGTAGAGGAAAACGAACGGGATCTTTCGGTAAAGGGGGAACTCTTTGTAGGCAGGACCGGTTCTCCCGCCTCCAGCTTCTCCGCCTACCGTACCGGCCCGGACCGGCTCCGAAACGCCGTCCGGGGGCTGGTGGAACAGCTTGCCGCTTCCCTGCCCTTCCGGGGGGAACTTGTCCTCCGGCGGCAGGCCCAGGGCCTCATCGACAAGGGCAGGGTGGACGGCCTTAAACCGGAGCAGGGCTTCGACGTGGTAAAGAAAGGGCGGGTAAGGGTGCTGAACGAGGGAATCGGCCTTGTCTACAGCCCCGAGGACGTGGTGGGAACCTTTACGATCACCGAAGCCGACGAGGAAGTGGCGGCCGGAACCCTTGCCCGGAACGGCTTTTTCGACCGTATCGAGGCGGGAGACGAGCTTATCCTCCAGGATAAAACGAAAGAGCCCCCCCGGGAGGAAAGCGCCGCGAACCCGGAACTCCGCTCCCTCCTGCGGCGGCTGCGCTGATACCCGCCCCGGACAAACTCCAAAACGGTACGGAGGACACGACATGATTCTATGCTGCGGCGAGGCCTTGATTGACATGGTGCCCGGAACGGTTTCGGGCAAGGGAGACTGCTATTTCCCCTGCCCCGGAGGCAGCCCCTACAACACGGCAATCGCCATAGGACGGCTCGGAACGCCGGTGCAGTTTTTAGGAAAGCTTTCCACCGATTTTTTCGGGGACGCTCTGGTTGACCGGCTTGTTCGGAATCAGGTGGGAACCGATTTTATCACCCGGTCGGATCAACATTCCACCCTGGCCTTTGTCAAGCTCGCGGCGGACAGGGAGCCGCGCTATGTCTTTTACACGGAAGGAGCCGCCGACCGTTCTCTGTCAATGGACGACATCCCCTCGGCAATGCCGCCGGAACTTAGCTGCATCCTTTTTGGCTCGATCTCCATGACGATGGAGCCAATCGCTTCCACCCTGGAGACGTTCATTTTCCGCGAAAAAAGCCGGACCAATGCCGCCCCGCTTGTCTCGCTGGATCCCAATATACGGCCATTTATGATTGGCCATCGAGAGGGATATATCAGGCGTCTGGAAAAATGGCTGACTTGTTCGGCTATCGTAAAACTGTCCGCCGCCGATTTGGGCTTTATCTACCCCGGTTTGAGCTTTGAGGAAGCGTCGCAAAAGATGTTTGCCCTGGGAGTCCGACTCGTCGTTATCACCATGGGAACAGAAGGGGCGATGGCCCTACTCCGCCGGGAGGACGAAAGTTTTAACCGGGTAAAAGCCCCGGTAGTGGAACTGCCCGTGGTTGATACCATCGGCGCGGGGGATACTTTTCACGGGGCCTTTCTTTCATGGCTGGAGACAAACGGCAAAATGTCCCGTTCCGCCATCACTTCCCTTTCCGGAGAGGACCTTTACGAAGCCCTGTATTTCGCCAACAAAGCCGCTTCCATAGTCTGCTCAAAGCGGGGCGCCGAACCTCCCTTTATGAGCGAGCTGGCCTTACTGCCGTGAATTTCCACGCGGCCTATCGGGGGAAGTGGAAAAACGTTTATTCGTAGCGAAGGGTTTAATACCCCGCCCTTTAGGGCGTTCTTAAGGTATTAAACCCTGAGTCTAACCACCACGGGAGAACAACATACCTCGCCCTTCAGGGCGAGGTTGTTGAT
>JAITQR010000018.1 GCA_031288815.1 Treponema sp. | reverse complement strand
CACATAGACATACCTGTTCCTGCCGATATCCGTTACGAGATTTTTGAAAACACCCATACATAGCCCTCCGTTGAAAAGCGCCGTTTAGCGCCGCTGCATAAAGCGGTTATAGGCGCCCTGGTACAGGGCAATCGCCGTGTCGATACCCATGTTTTTCATCTCCGCCACATAGTCGGCGAATTTGTCCAGGGGAGTCTCCCCCATGATAAACCGTATGCACATCTCGTTACGGTACACATTAGTTACACTGTGGATCCGGGTTGCCTCTTTTCCCTCGTCGGCGGTCAGGGATACCGGCGGCATCATCAGGTCGTAGCCCACGGCCTCGGTCCAGGCTATTTTCCCGTCCATCACCTTCTGGTTGATCAGGGTCGCCGGGTTGGAGTAGGCCCCCCACCGGAGATGGGGGCCGGAGTGCATTTTGTAGCGGAACAGGGCGGATTCCACCGCCATATTGGGGTTTTTCAGCACCAAATCGGTAAACCGGGGCTGGCCGTTTACCAGGGTGTAGCTCTCTCCCTCTTTCCCGAAGTTAAAGAGCATGGAACCGGCTTCCGAGTAGGCGTAATCCAGCCACTTCACCGCCACGGCGGGATTCTTGCATTGGGTGGATACGGCCACCGCGCCGGGGCTTGTGACCCAGTCTTTGGCCCGGTACTGGATCTTGTCCCCCTTCTTCAGCACCGGGTAAGGGGCGGCGGCCCATTCGATTTTCTGGCTGTTCAGCAGGTTGTTCATGGTATCGATGGATATACCCGCGGCGAAGGCCTGGCCGCCGGTTATCATGCTCTGTATGCCCCGTTCATCCCGGGCGGGAAAGTCCTTGTCGATAAGGCCGTCTTTGTACCACCTGTTCATCAGGGCAAGGTAGTTTTTAAAGTTATTCTGGATGGGGCCGTATTTTATCGTATTGCCCTCCCGGTAGTAATCGGGACCCAGGTTCCAGGCGGAAAGGAAGAGGCCGAATCCCTCTATGCCGCTGTCCTTAAAGGTAACCTGGGGACCTACCACGCCGAAGATAAGGGGCACCGCGTCGGGGTGGTTTTTCTTTACGGCCCGGAGTACCCGGTCCCAGTCGTCGATAGTCTCCGGCACGGGGAGCCCCGTTTCGTCCAGCCAGTCCTTTCGCATGGAGGGGCCGTGCCAGGCGAGGTTCTCCTGACGGAGGAGGGGATAGAAGGCGCCGATCTTTCCGGAATCGCTCACGGTCTCCCGGGCGGCCTGGGGGTTCTGCCTCCTGATGCCCCCATAATTCGGCGCGTACCGCTCGATAAGATCGTTCAACTGGAAATACACCCCGTCTTCGATGGCTTTGTCGATGCCGCCGGGATAGGCTCCGGCCCCGGCGACAAGATCGGGATACTCGCCGCTGGCGATCATCAGGTTGAACTGCTCGGTAACCTGGCCCTGGGCGGGATGGATAAAGTTGATATGGACATTGGTGAGCTTTTCCAGCTCCTGATACGTCAGGCTTCCGTTGTAGTCATCCATCACCCGTGAAGCCTGCAGGGCAAAGTCGTGCCAGTAAGTTAAGGTTACCTTTTCCTTTAACGGAAACTCAACCACGGCATCCGTCGCCGGGGCGGCGCTTTTCTGGCCGCCGCCCCCCGCGAAGAGGGGGAAGCCCAGGCACAGAAGGGACAACAGGACGAGCCCCCGGACGGGACTGATTAGGGTTTTGATCTTTTTCATGGTACGCCTCCAATACTAAAATTTGGTTAATGGTGGTATCGGTCCGGCGGGGACGCAACAGGTATTTTCCACGGCGATATGCGATACAGGATTTTTAAGGATGTTTTTTGCCGTCCCGTATGCCAAACAGGGTATGCCAAAAATTTTCAATATGCGAAATCGTTTTCAAACGCCGTATCCCGCGACAGGCTGCCAGGATTTAGAGGCTATTTCCGCATCCGTTCCCGGAACTGGCCGGGGGTTATACCTTCGGCGGCCCTGAATTTTCTTAAAAAACTCGCCGTATCCATATAACCCACCCGGCTGACGACTTCCTTGATCTGTAAATCCGTAACAACAAGCAGCTCCTTGACCTTATCAATCCTGAGCATGGATACATACTCGCTAAAAGAACGTCCCGTTTCCTGTTTAAGAAATCGTGAAAGGTAATTTGACGAAATATCGAAAAGATCCGCCACCTGCTGAAGGCTAAACTGGTTATTGCAGAAATTGCCGTTGATATAATTGATAATCTTCGACTTGATAAGGCTGTCTTTTTGCTCCTGCATTTCGAGGTATTTGTCGCAGAGCCCCGCCGTAAGTTCCTTTACCTTGGCCCCGAAAAATTCAAGATCGGTAAAGCCGGTTACGATCAGTATGTCTGTCCGGGTTAAGGGGCTTCCCAGATGACCGGATATTCTAATCAGCATGTTAATAATATCAAAGCAAAGGCACTGGATAATCGGAAAAGAATCGACTTGCCCTATATTCGCCATCATATTATCCACGGCCTTAAGGGCCATGTCTTTGTTTCCCTGTTTTACGCTCTGGATATACATGGCCTGTTCTATTACGGGGTATTCGTACTGTTCGCTCTCCCTTTCCATTACTTCCTCAAAAGCGACAATATGTTTTGTTCCCGTAATAAAGCTTGACATAACCACCATGGCCTCCAGGAAGGAGGCGTTTATTTTGAAAGGACTGTCCTGGATTCGGCCTATGCCGGTTTTTATGCCAAAGGCGTAACGCTCCATGATGTAATTTGCGATGTGTGAGGCCACGGATTTGCTTACCGGTTCGTCTTTAAACCTCATTTCCATGGAGTTGCCTATAACCGCCACCTGCTGTTCCAGAATGAGTTCAACGCTGTACAGGTTGCCCATGGGCAATACGGTGTTTTCCAGGGAGGAGAGGATTATTTGGATTTGGCGGCTTAAAGTTTTGGACTCATGGTAAATACCCGAAGGGGCGATAATCAATACAAAAAAATAAGGGCCGATAAAATTGATGTTGGAACATTTCAGGTAATAGTCAAGTTCTTCTTTTGTGGTATATTCCCCTTTAAGAAGCTTGTGGAGGCAGGAATAAGCCACCATGGGGCGCTGGACATCCAGTTCATGATTCAAAATAAGGTTTTTTTCCTCAACGGCGTTCCATTTGTTCAGGATAAAGTCAAATTCGGACCCTCCGGGGTACTCGTGCTCCCATTCCGTACCGCCTATATTTACAAGCAGCCTTCTGACCGGCCGGTAATTGCGCCTTGAGAAAAAAAGCGCCGACAAAAAGCCCGCCAAGGCAAAAAGGGTTACCAGCCCCAAAAGGATGTACTGCATAGGGGCAACGCGGGAAAAGAAAACAGGTTTTCGCACGATATAGATACAGCTCAAGCTGGTATTTTCCGAAATATAGCGCATAACCACATCGGACCGGCCGTTTATCTTCATCCCGTATACGCCGATCCCCTTAAGGCCGCCCAGATTCTTAATTACGTCACCGGGCAGTTCCGGGGAACCGTAACTGAAAATATTTTGATAGAACCCGTTGTATAAATACAGATTGCCCCGCAGGGCGCCCAGGTAATTTTCCATGATGGACAGGATGGCCTGGTCTTTCAGCATAAAACACACCGTCGCCTGGGGAAGTATATCGAGATAGGGTACCGGATAAAGGTACACCACGCTGCCTCCCTCCATGCCGCCCTCTACACGCAGGTTTTCCGCGCCGGCGCCCTTCGTAAGCCTGAAAGAAGCATCGCTCACAACGCGGTTAATCGAGGAAAAGAAGCCCGAGCGGGCAAGTTCCCCCTCATGTTTGACGGAGGACTCAAAATCACTGTAAGGTATCGCCCCGTCCGCCGTGTAAAGCCGGGTACCGCCCCGGAAATAAACAAGAATGGTGACGGGAATTTCGAGGGAATCCTGGTAGGACTTGATCCGCTGGGCAATCCGGTCCTGGTCGGGCTTTGAAAGTTCACCGTAGGGGTACCCGCCGCGCAAGGGGCCGGTAAAATCGGCGAGATAGCCGGAGAAATGGTAGGCGATGTTTTTCATCTCTCCCACCAGGTAATCCAGTTCGCTTACCGCCTGTGTCATGACGGCAAAGTTATTGCGCTCCACCTCCCCTTTCACCGTTGTTATATTGGTGTAATAAACGATAAAGCCCAAAAGCAGGGGCAGCGCCCCGATTATCAGGTAGGAGACAAAATACTTTACCAGCCAGCTTTTCATTCCCGGGCGGTCCTAAAAATCCCCGAACCGGTAAAACCGCAGATCCAGCGCTTGAGCGGTCCGGAACAGGTACTCTAGCCGGCCGGGGCTGATTCCCCAATCAGCGTCATCGGCGATGGCATGGCTGGTCAGGGCGATGACGGAATCCCCCCCGATAAATTTAAGGGTTCTCAGCATCATGGCGAGAGCGGCCTCGAATTCCCCATCGGTCTTGTAAATAATTTTATCGATCGACATGGAGACGATGTACCCCGCCTTTAGGTCTTCCCGGTTATAGATGCGGTACCGTACCCCGAAGCCCCGCTGCAGGGCAAAGGTAGGGGCCAGGGTTTCCCGCATCCAGGGTTCCGAAAAGCCGAAGGGGTAGGCGAAAGATCTCAGGGGTATCCCGGCCTCCCGGTAGGCGCCCACTTCCCCCGTGGTTTCCCGGTCGAATTCCTCCCGGGAAACCCGCAGTAAATTGAGGTGGCTCATGGTGTGGTAACCGATGTCATGCCCCCGGTTCAGGGCCTCGGCACAAAAGGGGAGTGGTTTCCGATAACAAAAAAGGTAAGCTTTACCCCGTAATGGTCGAAGAAATCGAAGTGGCGCCGCCACTGGTCTTCATAGCTGTCATCCAGGGACAGCAGTATCCCCGAATCGTCAGGGGGAATAAGCCACAAGAGGGTGTCCCGCCGGGTTTCCCCGGTCTCCGCCTGCCGCACGGAAAAATCGACTTCCCAGAGGGAGGGGGAGACGGGCCGGGCCTCAGACAAATCGTAGAGGATCTCCCAGTCTCCGGCGTCCGCTTTCACGGTAATCGTTCCCTCCTCGTCCTGGAGGAAATACTTTACCAGCCCCGGATCGTCGCTTTTAACCCGGCGGACAAGCTGATCAATCGCCGAGGGCGGCGGCGCGGGAAGGGAGGACAGTATAGACGGGGACGGGCCGCCGGAGGCCCCGTCCTGAACGCCGCCGCGGGGAACGGGACGGCTGGCGCAGGACACGAAAAAGCCCGCCAACAGAAAAAGGAAAAACGTCCCCGGATTTCGCGTTCTCATATATTACCCCTCCTGTTTATCTTTTTAAGCGCCTCAAGCTGATACTCCGCAGCCTCCGCCAGATCCTGATACATTCCGGCGGAAGCTTCAAGATAGCGGACAAAGGGGTCCGGGCCCCCGGCGGTTCCCGCGGCAAGGCCGGCCCCTTCCGTCCCGGCCGCCTCCCGGGGGGGAAAGAGGAAACCCGCCACGTCCTTAACATCGCTTTCCCGGATTGCCGCCAGGGCGGCGTCCAGTTTTCCGAGCAGCCTTTCCCGTTCCGCCCCGCTTAAACCCTTCGCCGGGGGACTATCCTTCCCGCCCGGCCCCCGGGCCGCCTCCCCGCCGGGGCCCAGGGCCTTCCGGGCCAGGGAGGCGGCGCTCCGGGCTTGCCGGACAATTTCCGCCAGCCCCTCAAGCAGCCGGGATTTGGCCGCCTCGTAGCGTTCCGCCCGTCCCCGGACCGTTTCGGGACTGAGGAAGTCCCGCCGGAGGGCGGCGGCCTCCTCAAGCCTCCCATCGATTTCTTCCCGCCGTTCCGGAAGGGCGAGCAGGGCCTCCGGGGAGGCAAGCTCCAGGCCGGGGATGCTTATACCGCCGGGCGAAAGGCTGTAGTTCCTGGTTTCCGGGTATTCCCGGAAACGGCTCTCGAACCAGGCGGCGTAAAGGGAAAGCCGCCGGTCCGTAAGGACTTCCCCGCCCCCGGCCGCCGCCGCCATCAGGGGCTGCCCGTCCCGCAGGGCCCGGACCGACCAGGTCTCCGCGGGAAGGCGGCGGCCCGATTCGGCGTGGGACCGGGTTTCAAAGAGAGCCCCCCGGAAATGGGTCTTGAGTTCCGGGAAGGAAAGATCCAGGCCGGCGATCCAGACGGAGGGGGCTCCCAGGAGCCGGGCGAAGTCCCAGGCGCTGGTAGCCACCGATCCTCCCGCGCCCAGGGCCCCTTTGGGATCTACCCGGTCTTCGATAAAGCGGCCCAGGGGGAACAGGGACCGGCAGAGGAAGCTTCCCCGGAAGGGGTGGCGCAGTACCGGGGGATAGACCGCCGACTCGGCGATAAGCCAGGTCCGCTCCGCGGCGGAACGATCCAGATGCCGGGCGTTCCAGTACTGGGGATCCACCGCCACGGCGAAATCAGGATCGATCCCCCGGGAGAGCATGAAACGGAGGCTTGTGTCCACCGCCACGATGACGCAGCGCTTCCGTATTTCTTTCAGCAGGGGCCCGGCCAAATCCAGGGAAGGCCCCGCCGCGGCCAGAAATACGGGAAGGCCGGGCCGGCTGTTTCCCGCCGGGCTCTCCCGGCCGTTCTCCGGGCCTTCCCCCTTGGCCGCCGGGCCCCCGGCCAGGATCCCTTCCAGCCTCTTGACGCCGGGGATGTCCCGGATCGCCTCCAGGTTGCGGGCCAGGTTACGGACCCAGCGTTTGCCGAAGCGCCGCAGGGTCGCCGCGTTCACCTCGTTCCGGCCGATCCAGGCGCGGATCCGCCCCTCAACCCCGGCGTACCAGTCCGGGTCCAGTTCCGTAAGGGCGCGGTTTCTGAGGATATCCGGCGGGTTTCCCCCCGCTCCGGGACGATCAAACAGGGAAAGGGCGCCGCTTACCGCCTCGCCGCTCCCCCCCACCACAAAGACGATCCGGTTTTCCGAGAGGAAGCGATCCAGATTCCGGGTCTCCAGGGCCTTTTTCAGGATTTCCCGCCGCCTCTCCACCAGCACCAGGGGTCTTCCCGGCGTCCGCTCCGCCGCCGCTTCGGCGGTGTAGCCCAGGCCGAAGCCGAGGATCACCACCGGCCCGCCGCCCTGAGCGCCCGGCCCGGCTGCTCGGCCCGCGCCCGGAAGGGGAAGGATTTCGGCAAGCCGGCGGGCTTCCCGGGCCGGATCCCGGGCCGAGTGGACATAGCGTCCCCGGAAAACCAGGGTAGGCGCCCGGGAAGCGGCGGTCTCCACCCGGAGTTCCCGGTCGACGGGTTTCTCCCCGGCCTCCGCCTCCCCGGCGGGCTTCCCGCCGCCGGGTTTCGCCAGTTCCTCCGCCAGACCGGGAAAGAGCCGGGAGAGGAGGGAAAAATCGGAACCCCCTGGGTTTGTCATTCAAATTCCAGGTATATGGTCATCCCCGGTTCCACCGGGGCGCCCGGTCCGGGTCTCTGCCGGCGGACCCAGCCTTCTCCCTTCATCTCGATCTGTATATCGTCCCGCAAGAGGAGGGGGAGCAGAGTCCGTTTGGAGAGGCCCGAAAAATCCGGGACATAGGCGCCGATTTCAGGCGGCCTCTCCAGGGGCAGGGTAACCGCCGGGGAATGGCTTTCCTGGGGGTTGCGGCCCCTGGGGATACCCAGGTAGTCCACCAGGGCTTCCGCGGCCTGCCGGACAGGCGGGGCGGCGATACGGCCCCCCAGGTATTCGCCCCTGGGCTTTACAATGACCAGGTAGAGGATCAGGGAGGGGGATTCGGCGGGAAGCAGGGCCATGCAGCTGGCGATAAAATCCGTATCCGAATAGGCCAGGGTAAGGGGGTTGATGATCTGGGCTGTTCCGGTCTTTACCGCCAGGGAAAGATCCTCCACGTTGGCCCGCCAGCCGGTGCCGATCTCGGAGGTAACGTCCACCATGTAGGATCGGATAGCCCGGGCGGTCTCGGGGCTGATAATCCGCCGGGGCTCCCCGTTGGTCCATTCCCGGACCGTCTTGCCGTCTTCGGAGATGATCCGGGAGACCACCCGCGGGGGAACCAGGAGGCCGTCGTTGGCGATGGCGCCGGCGGCCTGGATCATCTGCAAGGCGGAGACGGCTATTTCCTGCCCCATGGCGATGGTCGGCTTGGATCGTTCCGACCAGCGCTCCGCCGGCCGGAGGAAGCCCGCGGTTTCCCCGGGGTTCCCCGCACCGGTACGGGCGCCGAAACCGAAATTCCTCAGCCGGTCGTAAAAGGCTTCCGTCCCCATCCGATCCGCCGCGTAAGCCGCCCCGGCGTTGCAGGAATAGACGATGATGTCCCTGGGGTTAACCCTGCCGTGGGCCCCGAGGCAGTTGATCACGATCCGCTCCCCCCGGCCGGTTACCCTTTCATAATGCCCGTTGCAGACGAAGGTACTGCCGGCGGAGACGCTTCCCCCGTCCATGAGGGAGGCCAGGGAGAAGATCTTGAAGACCGATCCGGGCTCGTAGGCCCAGATAGCCGGCCGGTCCATCCGGGAATTGTCGTCGGAAAGGCGGATGTCGTTGGGGTCGAAGCCGGGCAGGGAAGCGGAACCCAGAATTTCCCCGCTCCGGGGGTCCATGGCCATAAACATCACCGCTTCGGCCTGGTTCTCCCGGAGGGTTTCTCCGGCTATCTGTTCCAGGATGTACTGCACGTTGGAGTCGATGGTCAGCATTACCTGGTTGCCGGCGCCGCTCCCGCTCCGGGGAGCCAGCTCCGATTCAAAGGCGTACTCAATCCCCGCCAGCCCGTTGTTGTCGTCCCCCACAAAACCCACGATCTGGCTCGCCAGGTTCCGTTCCGGGTATATCCGCCCCCGGATCGGCTCGATCCCGATGCCCTGTAGTTTTTTCTCCTCCCTGGCGGCGTCTACCATCCTGATAGTGGACTCGTCCACCTGTTTTTTCAGATACACAAAGTCGGTGGGGGAACGGGCTATCCGATCCCGGATCTCGGCGGGGGACATTTCCAAAATGGGGGCAAGATCGCCGCTTACCTGTTCCAGATCCTCAATCTCCGGCCGCCAGGCGCTGATATTGGCCAGCCGGGTCTGAAGGGCCAGGACTCGGCCGTTCCGATCCAGAATAGAGCCCCGTTCGGTAAAGCGGTCCGTACGGAGAGGTTCCGGCGTCTCCCCCCCTCCGAGCATGAGATAGGCGTACCTCCCCAGCGCTACCAGGACGCCCAGGGAGAGAAGAACGGCAAGAAAGATAAAACGTCCATGATGACGGTTCGGCGACGGTGGAGGAGAGGAAAATCCGGTCATTTAACCCCCAGTACTTTTCCGATGATATTATCCACTTCCACCGGACCGTAAGAACGGGAATCGTAGGACTGCAAACTGTTGTCTCCCAGGGCGATAAATTCCCCCCTTCCGGCGAATCCGGCGCAGCGTTTTACCACAATCTGATCTTCCGGGGTATAAAAAACAAGCACGTCCCCAATCTCCGGTATAGCCCAGCGCAGCAAATAGGAGCGGGCCCAGGGTACCCGGAACCCGTAGGCCAGCCGGTTTACCATCAGCACGGCCCCCGGCTTTATGGCCGGCTCCATTGAGCTTCCGTCGGCGATCATAAAATCAAACAGAAACAGTTTCATGGCAACGGCAAAGGCAAAGGCCCCCAGGATCGCCTTGTTCATGGTGTCCAAGTATAATGATTAGTAAAAATCATGTCGATAAACCAGTATTGTGATGGATCTTATCGCCGATCAGCATGTTTACAGCCAGAAAAGTTCCTCTTTTTCCCGCAAGAGTTCGTCACGCCGCCAAAAGTCCGCGTGCCACCCCTCTGTCAGTTCGGTGTGGCGGATAAAACAGAATCCCGTTTACGCTCCCCGGTCCCGCTTCCGGAATTCTTCCCTTCTGGCGGGCCTGGACTCCCTGTTCGGCTGTATCGCGGCGGAACTGGGTTCCCCGAATGTAAGCCGGCCCGAAAAGGAAAAACCCCCTCAAGTTACCCGGCCGGCCCCGGCGCTTCCGGCGGGAGCCCCGCCCCGGCCCGCCCCGCCGCCCCGCCGGGCTTCCGCCGGATTCAGGGAAAAAGCGGCCGGGGTGGAGATCGCTTCGGCGGAAGCTCCCCCGAAAATCCTCCGGAGGATCCTGAAAAGCCTGCCCCTTCCGGCCTTTCTGGCCGCCGCCGTTTCCTTCCTGGTTTCCTTCGCCGCGCTGGACTGGGAATCCCCCTCCCAGGTTTTGCTTTTCCGGGGGCCCGGTTTCCTGGAGTCCGCCCTCGCCGAGCCCCTGGAGGACAGCCATTCGGAACAGAACCTGGCCTCCTATGTGGGCGTCGCCCTTTCGTCTTCCCGGGAAGGGGAGGAGGAGATACCCCTGGATCTGACGGAGACTTTCGGCTGGGGAACCTATCAGGTCAGGAGGGGAGACACGGTGTCGGGGATAGCGGCGGAATACCACCTCTCCATGGACGCTATTATCGCCTCCAACGAAATAGCCAACGTAAAGAGGCTGCGGGAAGGGGAAACCCTGCGGATTCCCAACATGGACGGAATCCCCTACACGGTAAAGAAAGGGGACAGTATCGCGAGAATTTCCGCCGCCATGGGAGTCCCCAAGGAAGCCATCCTGGACGCCAACGACATCCAGGACGATACCATCGCCCAGGGAACGGTGCTGTTTATTCCCGGCGCCCGGATGAGGCGGGAAGAACTTAAAATGGCCATGGGCGATCTCTTTATCTACCCCATCCGGGGACGGCTCACCAGTGCCTTCGGCTGGCGCAACGATCCTATCAGCGGGGTCAGACGGCACCATTCGGCCATCGATCTCGCCGCCTCCACGGGTACCCCCATCAAAGCCGCCCAGGACGGCAAAGTCTCCGTGGTAGGCGTTAACCCCACTTACGGCCGCTTCGTTATCCTGGAACACGGCGGGGGGTATCAGACCATGTACGCTCACATGAGCCTGGTCTCGGTAAAGCAGGGCCTTTCCGTTACCCAGGGCTTCAAAATTGGGGAAGTGGGCAGTACCGGCTACAGTACCGGCCCCCATCTCCATTTCGCGGTGTATAAAAACGGAAGGGCGGTTAATCCGCTTGAATTCCTTAACCATTAATTTTAGAATGGTCAAAATACAGAAAGCCTGGTCAGGGAGAAGGACTATTATGCGCAATTTAGTGCTTATTCTTATCGCGTTTATCGCCGTAGTTACTTTTATTAGGGCTCTCGATAACTCCGGGAATGAAATTCCCCCCCGAATCCTCGAAACCACCCTGGAATTTGATACCAAAAATTAATAAAACGTAGTACAATAAGTCTTATGATGTCCGGCAAAGATACTGCGGCGATTTCCGATTTATCGTTTGAGGCTATGCTGGATGACGCTTGCGGCCGGCTCTGGGATCGGAAGGTCAGTTATTCCCTCCGGCGGATTCGGGAAATGGACGCCGTCCTGGCGGCGCTGGAACAGGAATTGGACGACCTGATCCTCCGGGGAGAGGCCCGGTGCGGGCTTTCCGGCGGAGAGGCTTTGCGGGATCAGGCCCGGTGAAAACCAAACCGGCCGGCCGGCTGCTTTTCGCGGGGCTGGTCTTTATTTTTACGATTCCGGAGCCCGCCGCCGGGAAAGTAACCTTTACGGGCCTGGATCTGTCCGAGGACAACCGGCTCCTCTTCCGGGCCGATTCGGCCCTGGACGGCGCGGCGATCCAGAACGCCCTGTTTCTCTCCCGGCTTACGGATCTGAGGCTCCAGCAGATTACCGCCTTCCCCGAAAAGATGGAACTTCTGGCAAACGGCAGGGTTTTACAGGTGCGGAACGCCTTCGGGGCCCTGCGGATACCCCTGGCCGGCGGGCTTCCCCGGCAGGTTCCCGGTTTTCCCTGTTTTGTATCCGGAAGCCCCGCCTCCGGGGGCCGGGTGGAGGACATGGCCGCCTCGGCGGACGGCCGCTGGCTCCTCTACGTGGAAAGGGGAACCAGCGCCTACGGAAACCTGATCCTGCTGGATACCCAGTTGGGGGAACAGAAGACCATCGCCCAAAACGTGGAGCGGCCGGATCGGTTCTTCCCCGCCTGCTGGAGCCCCGACTCCCGGGTATTCGTGTATGCCCGGGCCGGAAAACTTTACTACTACCCCGTAGGCTCCTCCCAGACCGTTCCGGTGGACGAGCGGTACCGGCTTATCGGCGAGGGGGCCATCAATTCCGTCTCCTGGGTCCACTCGGGGGATTTTTTCTACATCCGGGGCTGTACCGTTTTCCGGGTCCGGGGATCGGAACTCTTTGCCCGGGCCATATACGCCGATTTTCTTGAGATTGGCGCGGTGGCGGGGAAGATCCCCTTCGATTTCGACGGCAACTTTGACTCTTTCTGGATTGCCCCGGATTCCCGGTCCATCCTTTTTGCCAAGGGGGGGCGGAATATCTTTTACTATCCCCTGGAAATGGACGATTTCAGTGTATCCAAGGCGGCCCTGCCCTACGTGGTCCTTCCCCAGTCCTGTTACCGGCTCCAGGTACTCTGGCCCCCCTCCGGTCCTCTTACCCTCCTGGCCTCGGCGCTGGGAAAGGAAGGCCGGACCGCCATCCTCTACCGGCTCAACGGCGAGGCGGAAGGCGGAACCTCTTTCACCCTGCTGGAGGAGCCAGTGGGGCCTAACGCCGTCCTCTCCCCGGACGGTCTCCGGGCCCTGTGCTGGGGTGAAAAGGGGATCGTCCTCTACGATTACGTGAAATGGCGTGTCCTGCAGACCCTCAGCCGGAATCCCGCCGTCTCCTGCCTTTGGATAAACAACGGGGAATTTATTACCGGGGACCAGCGCCGCATTGAGCGGAAGACCCTGACAGGAACCGCCAGCCTCATCTGCCTTGCCGGGGCGGAGGAGTACGGTTTCGAGGAAGAGAGCGGCCGGATTCTCGCCCGGGCCGGAGACGGCTGGTTCGTCACCGACGGCTCGGATTCCTGGACGGCCCTCCCCAGCCCTGTTTTACGTCCCTCCTCCCAGGTTTCGGGACGCTACCGGGTATACCTGGAACCCCAGACCACCGGGCCTTACGCGAACATCCCCATGATACGGAACACCGCCTCCGTGGGAACCGCCTCCCTCCTCCCCCCGGTGGAGTACAAACGGGAAAACCCGGCACGGGAAAGCTCCGCCGCCGGCGACCTGTTTAACCACGGCCTCCGCGCGGGACTAAGGGAAGTGGCTCTCTGCTTTGACCTTTACGACGATCTTACGGGCCTACCCTTTGTGCTTGACGCGTTGAACCGCTTCGGCTTTAAGGCGACCTTTTACCTCAACGGGGAGTTTATCCGCCGTTATCCCCAGGCGGCGGGAATTATCGCCGAAACGGGCCACGAGGCGGCTTCCATGTTCTTCGCCCCCATCGACCTGTCCGATTCCCGCTACCGGATAGGGGAAGATTTTATCGCCCGGGGCCTTGCCCGGAACGAGGACGAATTCTACCAGGCCAGCGGCCGGGAACTCAGCCTCCTTTGG
Organism: Treponema sp.; assembly: GCA_031288815.1. The sequence goes on along the minus strand of JAITQR010000018.1, from coordinate 2,873 downwards.
CACCCCCCCTATTACGCCGCCTCCGCCGAAATAATCTCCGCCGCCTCCAAGGCCGGCTACCGCAGTTCCGGCAGGGACGTGGACCCCATGGACTGGCTCAGCCGGGATGACGCCTACCGCCTGGGCCTTTCCCAAATCTCCGCCGGCCACATGGTTGAGCGGATCGTGGACCAAAAGCGCCCCGGTTCCATCATCCCCGTCCGGCTCGGCGTACTCCCCGGCGGCCGGGTGGATTACCTCTACCTCCGGATCAACGTCCTTCTGGACGCTTTGGTTCGGGAAGGCTACCGGGTAGTACCCGTGTCCACCCTGATGGAACACGCGCGGTAGGGCCTGATACCACGAAGAAGACGCACGAAGTTTATCCTTGTGCGACCGCTTGCCGTTCCGGAGGCCGGGAGGCTTTAGCGATGAAGCGCTTGCAGACTGTTAAGCGCAATAGCCGCCTAAACATTTTTGCAGAATTTTCTGAAAATAGTTGACAGAATATTCGAGGTTATATATAATTTAAGAACTAAAATTTACGCAAAGGAATTGCGGAGAAGAATTTTATTTTCGAGTATTTAAATCTAAGGAAGCTGTTCCAGAAACTGAAGTTTTGGAACAGCCTCATTTAATTGTAATATAAGGAGTTATGCATATCTATTTTGAAAAGTCTTAAAGATTATTGCCAGGCCAGTCAATGATATGTTGCGGTGGATTTTTATGCGGGATCAACAGCGCCGCTCTCGTTGGCAACGCAAAGATTTGGAGGTAAAGTATAATGAATGAAAGAAAAAATCTGACTAAACGGATCAATCTCATCATTGTATCTGTGTTTATAATATTATTTTGTCTGTTAAATAGTTGCTCAAAGAAAGAAGAAAAATTGGACGCGACGAAAATACAATTTCCTGACAATATTACCACGGGCGATGAATTAGTAAATTCTCTGGATAATGTTATCGATGTTGTTCCTAAACTAATTAGGCAATCAAATAATGGAGATGCGGAATCAGGGAAGAAAATAGACCAGATTGTTGATGTTCTCTCAAAAGTTGATTATGAGCATTTAAATCTGACAACATCTCAAGGATTGAGGCTTGTCTCCATGTCTGGAAAAGTATTGCCAATATTGAAAGAAATAATGCCTGATAATGTATTACCGGGATTACTTTCAATGTTTTGACTTTTAATAATTCTCATGGAGGTTGTTCTATGGACGGATCACAAAAGAAAGGAGACAATGAAATATTTTGTCCTTCTTGCGGCTCTGTGATTGCAAAGAGTGTAAGGTTTTGTCCCAATTGCGGAAAATCACCTGAGTCAATAGGTGGGAATGAACCTGTTGAATCGGTTACAAGCCTTTCCGAACAACGTGAAAAACGTGAGCAGCGCTGGTTAATATGCCTTTTATTGTGCCTTTTCCTTGGCGCCTTTGGCGCCCATCGGTTTTATACCGGTAAAATCGGAACGGCAATTTTAATGATTGTGACGATTGGCGGAGTGGGCATCTGGTCCATAATTGACCTAATCACCATTGCCATTGGCAAGTTTCGTGATAAAAATGGCAATTATATAACCGCCAGTTGAAAAATAGTATTATGACAAAAGAAGTGTGTTTTTTCCATGACAGGCGTTTATTGCCTGAATTTGTATGGGGATATGTTACTTATTATTTTCTTTACGGTTATTTATGCCTGGGAGGAACAACTGCATTAACATTTTTTTTGTTTTTTTTACTTAATGCGATACAAGGGTGGAAGAAATACGTTTCTTTTCTTTTACTTGTTCCAATCGGATACACATTTATTCGCTTTGTTTTAATACTCGCATCTACACAGCATAAATGGCGTTTCTATCGCATTACAAATTATCGGCTTCAAACAAGAGGTTTTAATGAGGCATACTTCAAATATGAAATGTACGAACCTTGCATGAGGCTTATAGCAAGGAGAATGCTTTATAAATATGGTTATCAGGATGAATATAAAGAAATGCTTGGAAAATACATTAAAATAAACCATCGTATTGAAGATGCAAAGAATCGCCTTCTTGAATCTGTAATACACGGTGAAGAAATAGAATCGAATATGAAGGAGGATGGCTATGGCAAAAATTTACAAGGTTGAAGAAGTCAACAGCGGGATTTGTACGTGCACTTTACGTGCTGGTCCTACACAAGACGTAATCAACGATGCTGCCAAACAAGGTTGGATATTTGAATCCCAAATGGCAGTTGTTGGCCGTCGGTGCGGGTGTATCCCTTCACCGAAATTACTCATTGTTTTTTCAAAGGAAAATTAGATAGACTTAGGGCTGAAGGCGACAGCCCTAAAAATACTAATTAATGCTTGAAATCCATTGATTAAGCTCACCGAACTTTTGGGAGGAACATCGGTTATGGCGATGATCATTTGTTACCTAAAAAATAAAAGAAATTGTAAAAGACGGATACTGCGCATAATGGGTATGTTCCGGCTGTATGTGTTCCAGGGTTAAGACGGCTCGGTCGCAATATCGGCTAGGTCATTCCGTCTTGCTTTATTCCTATGTATCCTTGCCAGATCCGCTTTTGTTGCGCAAGCCCTCGTTATGGTTAAAATTTACAAAGCAGGTTTACCGATCCCTGTCAGGGGGGAACAAAAACTACCGTCCCCCAAGTCTTTTGATCGTTGTAATATCCAGGCCGGTGATTCTGCTAATCGCCTCCGGCGACATCCCTTCCGCCAGGGCGTTCCTGGCGATTTCTTCCTTGCCCTCTTCTTTGCCTTCTTCCCGGCCTTCCCTGTACCGTACCGCTAACGCTTCATCCCAGTTCCATTCGGTTATTAACATGTTCATAACCTCCGTCCCATGCCGTTCCAAAAAATCCCTCAATATGTCATGCCCGC